>CANCGU010000060.1 GCA_947377705.1 Comamonadaceae bacterium | reverse complement strand
TTGACTTAGGAGCTTTTGATGAACGTGAATGCACCCGCCTATGTAAAGAACCCCAAGCTGGTCGCTTGGGTTGGCGAAATGGCCGCCTTGTGCAAACCAGACACCGTGTACTGGTGCGATGGCAGCGAAGAAGAATACAACCGCCTGTGCCAACAATTGGTCGATGCCGGAACGTTCAAAAAGCTGAACCCCGTCAAGCGCCCCAATTCTTATCTGGCCTGCTCTGACCCCTCAGACGTGGCCCGCGTGGAAGACCGCACCTACATCTGTTCAGAGAAAAAAGAGAACGCGGGCCCTACCAACAACTGGATGGCGCCAGCCGAAATGCGCACCACCTTACAACCGTTGTTTGACGGCTGCATGAAGGGCCGGACCATGTACGTCATCCCCTTCAGCATGGGCCCCATGGGCTCGCACATTGCGCACGTTGGCATCGAGTTATCCGACAGCGCCTATGTGGCTGTGAGCCAAAAAATCATGACCCGCATGGGCAAAGCCGTGTACGACGTGATCGGCACCGACGGCGCCTTTGTGCCTTGTGTGCATACCGTAGGCGCACCTTTGGCTGCAGGCCAAGCCGACGTGAAATGGCCTTGCAACAAAACCAAATACATCGTGCATTACCCAGAGACCCGCGAAATTTGGTCTTATGGCTCGGGCTACGGTGGCAACGCTTTATTAGGCAAGAAATGTTTTGCCTTGCGCATTGCGTCCAACATGGGCCGCGACCAAGGTTGGTTGGCAGAGCACATGCTCATCTTGGGCGTGACCAACCCACAAGGCAAGAAGTACCACGTCGCGGCGGCCTTCCCCAGCGCCTGCGGCAAAACCAACTTCTCCATGCTCGTGCCGCCCGAGGGCTTTGACGGCTGGAAAGTCACCACCATCGGTGACGACATTGCTTGGATCAAGCCACACTCAGACGGCAAGTTGTACGCCATCAACCCAGAAGCGGGTTACTTTGGTGTGGCCCCTGGCACCAACTTCCACACCAACCCCAACTGCATGGCCAGCTTGGACAAGAATGTGATCTACACCAACGTTGCACTGACCGATGACGGTGACGTTTGGTGGGAAGGCATGGAAAAAGACACCGGCACCCTGCCCGACCATTTGATCGACTGGCAAGGCAAAGACTGGACACCCGCCATTGCCAAAGAAACCGGCGCGAAAGCTGCGCACCCCAACGCCCGCTTCACCGTGGCAGCCACCAACAACCCCGCCTTGGACCACCAATGGGACGATGCCGATGGCGTGGCCATTGACGCCTTCATCTTCGGCGGCCGCCGCTCCACCACCGTGCCTTTGGTCACCGAAGCCCGCAACTGGACCGAGGGCGTGTACATGGCTGCGACCATGGGCTCTGAAACCACCGCTGCCGCGGCCGGCCAACAAGGCGTGGTGCGCCGCGACCCATTCGCCATGTTGCCCTTCATGGGCTACAACATGAGCGACTACTTCCAACACTGGCTCAATATGGGCGACACGCTCAAGGCCAGTGGCGCCAAAGTGCCCGCCATCTACTGCGTCAACTGGTTCCGCAAGGGCGACGATGGCAAGTTTGTGTGGCCTGGCTACGGCGAAAACATGCGCGTTTTGAAGTGGATGATTGACCGCATCGAGGGTCAAGTTAAAGGCAAAGAAAACGTGTTCGGCGTGAGCCCCACGTATGAAGAGATCAACTGGAAAGGCTTGAACTTCACCGCTGATCAATTCAAAACCGTCACACACATTGACAAGGCCGCCTGGGTGGAAGAGCTCAAACTGCACGAAGAACTGTTCACGCAGTTGGCTTACCACTTGCCTGTTGAGATGACGGCGACCAAGGCCGCTTTGGCTGCGCGTTTGGAAGCCTAACTGGCCAATCGACGCGCCGTTCAGACCGCGTGTCAAAAGCAAAAATGCCCGCAAGCTGTAAAGCTTGCGGGCATTTTTCTGGGTAAGCCGCTTAACCTTTTTGAATCACTGCAATCAAGGCATTCACCGCTTGCTGAGCGTGTTCGCCTTCGGCATGTAACTCGACCAAATCATCATGCACAGCACCCAAAGCCATGACCTCGGCCACCGATTTGGCGTTGACTGTGCGGCCATGGCAAGCCACGGTGATCTGCCCATCAAAGCGAGCGGCAGCCATTGCAAACTCTGCAGCAACCCTAGGGTCAAGACCCGCTTTGCCTGTGAGTTTGAGCGTGATAGGTAATGTGTGTTCAATCATATTTGCACCCGAGTTCCAAGTTCTACAACCGCGTTATCTGGCAAGTGGAAAAACTCCACCACACCGCCTGAATTGCGCGTCATGGCCGAGAACAGTTTTTCTCGCCACTGCGCCATGCCGCCACCCGGTGTAGAGATCACGGTTTCGCGGCTTAAGAAATAAGAGGTTTCAAAAACGGGAATTTCAAGCCCCAAGGGTTCGCAAAGTTTCAATGCACGCGGCACATCGGGCGTGTTCATGAAACCAAACGTCAGCCACACTTGCCAGAAGTGTTCGCTCAGGCGCTCCACGCGCACGCGTTGTTTGTCTGACACCCACGGCACGTTCTCAAACGCTACTGTCAAGATGATGTTTTTTTCGTGCAGCACTTGGTTGTGCTTCATGTTGTGCAACAACGCTTGCGGCACAGTCTCGGGGTTGGCCACTGCGTAGATGGCGGTGCGCTTGGCCAAGTGGGTGTGACCCGAATCAATGTGTTCGATGAAGGTGCTCAAGTCCAAACCATCGCGACGAATGGTGTCGACCACCAGCTCACGACCGCGTGACCAGGTGGTCATCACCAAGTACAAAGTCAAGCCCATGGCGAGTGGCAACCAGCCACCATCAAAGAACTTGATGATGCAGCCTGCAAACAAGAACGCGTCAATGCTGAAGAAAAACAGCGTTGCGCCAATCGCCAAAGGTGTTGGTATTTTCCAAGCATCGTGCACCACAAAGAAAGTCATGATGGTGGTGATGACCATGGTCAAGGTCACCGCAATACCGTAAGCACCAGCCAAAGCAGAAGAGCTTCGAAACGCCAACACCGCCAGCACGACACCGGCTAACAAAATCCAGTTCACGCCAGGCATGTAAATTTGACCCACCTCTTGCTCAGAGGTGTACCTGATGTCCATGCGTGGCAAAAAGCCCAGCAAGATAGCCTGCTTGGTCATCGAATATGCGCCCGAGATAACGGCTTGCGACGCAATGATGGCGGCCACGGTAGCTAGCAGCACCGCAGGAATCAGCCACTCTTCAGAGAACATCCGAAAGAAGGGATTTTCAATAGCTGTCGCATCATGCATGAGCAAAGCGCCCTGACCCATGTAGTGAAGTGCCAAGCTCGGCATGACCAAGCCCATCCAAGCGATCTGAATCGGCTGACGGCCAAAGTGGCCCATGTCGGCATATAGAGCTTCAGCGCCTGTGAGCGCCAACACAATCGCGCCAACGGCAGCCAACACAAACGGGCCGCGGTCTAGCAAAAAGTTGATGCCGTGCAGTGGGTTCAAGGCCGCCAAAATTTCTGGCGTTTGCACAATTTGCTCAATGCCTGTGAGGGCAAGAATTACAAACCACACCACGATGATGGGGCCAAAAAACTTGCCCACAAAGTTGGTGCCCCAGCGCTGCATGAAAAACAGCAGCACCAAAACGACCAATGCAATGGGCACCACATACGGTTGCAGCAAAGGCGTCACGACTTCTAAGCCTTCCACCGCGCCCAACACCGAGATAGCAGGCGTGATAACACTGTCGCCATAAAACAGGGTGGCGCCAAAAAGCCCCAGCAGCAACAAGAAGTGGCGCAACCGTGGCTTGTGCTTCACGGCATTCGCGGCCAAGGCTGTGAGGGCCAACGCACCGCCTTCGCCGCGGTTGTCAGCACGCAAAATCAAAATCACATACTTGAGCGTGACGATGAGCATCAAGGCCCAAAAAATAGCCGATACCGCGCCAATCAAATTTTCTGGCGTCAACGCCACGCCGGTGGCGGGTAAGAACACCTCTTTGACCGTATACAGCGGGCTGGTGCCAATATCACCATACACCACACCAATGGCGCCCAAGGTCAACGCGGCGGTTGACTGGCGCTTGATGTGCGCCGAGGGGTTGTCTAAATCTGTTGCTGACATGCGCACTCCTATTCAAGTGCCCATAGGTTGCCAGTCATCGTGTTAGGAAAGCATAAGTGCCAACTATTCGGCCAAGCGATAGCCCACACCGGGCTCGGTCAGCAACAAAGTCGGTTCTGTCGGATTGACTTCGAGCTTGGCACGCAGCTGCCCCATATACAGCCGCAGGTATTGCGTTTGGTCCACATGCTCAGCGCCCCACACATCCACCAGCAGTTGACGATGTGTCACCACCTGACCTGCTTGACGCACCAAGCGCGCCAAAAGTTTGAACTCTGTGGGTGTAAGGTGGACAGCCTCGCCCGCTTTGAGTACCGTGTGCTTAGCAAGGTCAACGTCTAAAGCACCAGATTGGTATTGGGTTTGCGAAGCCAGCACCACTGTGCCACGGTGACGCAACGTCACACGCATGCGAGCGAGCAATTCACCGATGCTGAAAGGCTTGACCAAATAATCGTCTGCCCCTGCATCGAGCAAAGTCACTTTGTTGGCGTCATCATGCCGTGCCGAAATGATAAGGATGGGCAAGGCGTATTGCGCACGTACACGGCGCAGCAAATCGCCACCATCGCCATCGGGCAGTCCCAAATCCAACACCAACAAATCGAGCGGACTGTCAGACCCCATACTGTGGCGTAAAACCGCACCTGCGTCTGCCGCGCTGCGGCTAGCCACCACCTCGTAGCCTTCCACGCTCAAAGCATCGCGCAAGGTTTGGCGCAGATCTCGATCGTCTTCGACCAACAATACTTTGAGGGCCATATTGCTTATGACTCCATCGCCATATTGGGTTGGGGCAACACAGGCAACGACAGGCACATCACCGCACCATGTGGATCACGATCTTCCACCCACAGGCGTGCGCCATGCACTTTGGCAATGGCCTTGCACACGGCCAAGCCCACGCCCATACCTCGTCGCAGTTGCGTTGCATCTGTCGCGTCTGCTTGCACAGAGTCCGCGTGCACGCGCTCAAAGGCTTGAAACACTCTGTCTTTCCAGGCATCGGCAATGCCTACACCTTGGTCTATCACGCGCACCTCTAATGTGTTGGGCTGTGCCTGCACTTGAATGTCGATGGGCGTGTCGTATGGGCTGTATTTGATGGCGTTTTCAATCAGGTTATCAAACAGCTGCACCAACAAAATCGCATCGCAATGAATCAGTGGCAAGCCATCGGGCACCGCCACCCCGATAGGTCGCTTCGAATGACGCTGCCTCGCTTTAGCCAGCACCGAACCCAAAATTTCTTGCAACGATTCCCAATCTTTTTTGATGAGCAAAGGAGCTGCATCCAAACGCGCTAACTGCAAAGTGTTAGTCGTCATGCGGTTGAGGTGATGCGCTTCATCTATCACCGTCTGCGCAAGGGCTGTAATTTTGTCTGTACTCAATCGCGCGGCTTGGTCGTGAATCACCGAGGCGGCGCCCATCAAATTAGCCAGCGGTGTGCGGTAGTCGTGTGAGATAGAGGTGAGCAAGGTATTCCGCAGGTTTTGGCTTTGCGCGTCGTCTTTGGCTTGTTGGGCCAATCGCAAGGTTTGCGCGCGTTCGATTTCATGTCCTAATAAATCACAGGCTTGTTGCAACATGTCGCGCTGAAGTGCACTGAGCAGCTTTGCCTCATGGGCGTGCAAAGCTGCCGCGCCATAAGCACGGGCACGGCCGCGCAAAGGTAAGAACACCGTGGCTTGGTTTTCGTAGCGGCCCGTGCCAGGGCCCATCGCTCCAAACTGTTGCGCACAAGCGAGCAAGCCTTGCCGGTCTTGGCCTTGGGCTTTACCGATGACCTGGCTGTGGCCCAAGCCTTCATCGACGGCGCCGTCTTGCAGCAACAACACTGACACATCACATGCAGCTTCTTGTGCCATCCATGTTTGCAGTTGTTGGCCTTGCAACTGCAACTCAGGCGTTTCGCGAAACTGCTCGCTCAGCTCGCGCAACAGTTCAGACGCTTTGGCATATTGGCTTTCTAGCTCGGCGGCCATGCGCAGTCGCGCCATCAAATAGCTCACCACCACGCTCACGCCCATCATCGTGACCAACAGCAATAAGTCTTGGTGTAAGTGCACATTGAAGGTGTAGCGAGGCTCCACAAAAAACCAGTTGAACATCAACACAAACATCGCGCTGGTGCCCACCGACGCAAATGCCGACACCCACACCCCCGCAATAGCGCTGGCCAACACCAGCAAAAGGGCCAAGTTACCAAGGTTTAGCACCCCATCCAAACACCACAGCAAGCCCCACGCGCACAGCCAAATCACCACGGCGGGCCAGCGGGCTTCAAACTTGGGAGCAAATAAACGACGCGAGAATGGCATGCGCAAAGGCTAGCACAGGTCTTTCTGCGGGCTTTCAAGATGCGTATGCAACTGGACTTCAGGTTTGCAAGACAATCTGTACTTCACAAATCTTTAGCGCGGGTTATGACAACCAACGCACGCTCTCAAAGGCCACTTCCGTGAACACCACACTTAGCATCACACTGCGCACTGCCGCCCTCGCCCTGAGCTTGGCCGCCTTGCCAGCCTTCGCTCAAAACGTCATCAAGATTGGTGAGATCAACAGCTACAAAGCCCAGCCCGCTTTCCTTGATCCTTATAAAAAGGGCATGGAGTTGGCCGTGGAAGAAATCAACGCAGCCGGTGGCGTGAACGGCAAGCAACTGCAACTCATCACCCGTGACGACAACGCCTCGCCCGGCGACGCTGTGCGTGCCGCCGAAGAGCTACTGAGCCGCGAAAAAGTGGATGTGCTCTCGGGCGCTTTCCTCTCGCACATTGGGTTGGCGTTGGGCGACTTTGCCAAGCAACGCAAAGTGTTCTTCCTCGCAGGCGAGCCGCTGACCGACAAGATGGTTTGGCAAAACGGCAACCGCTACACCTACCGCCTGCGCGCCAGCACCTACATGCAAGTGGCCATGCTCGTGCCCGAAGCCGCCAAGCTCAAGAAAAAACGCTGGGCGGTGGTGTACCCCAACTACGAGTACGGCCAGTCGGCGGCCGCCACCTTCAAGCAACTGCTGAAGGCCGCGCAACCCGATGTGGAGTTTGTGGCCGAGCAAGCACCCGCGCTGGGCAAAATTGACGCAGGCTCTGTGACGCAAGCCATTGCCGACGCCAAACCCGACGCCATCTTCAACGTGTTGTTTGCCACCGACCTCGCCAAGTTTGTGCGCGAGGGCAACACGCGCGGCGTGTTCCAAGGCCGTGACGTGGTGAGCCTGTTGACGGGCGAACCTGAATACTTGGAACCCCTCAAAGACGAAACGCCCAATGGCTGGATCGTCACGGGCTACCCCTGGTACGGCGTGCAAACGCCCGAGCACAAAGCCTTTTACTTGGCCTACCACCGCAAGTACAACGACCACCCGCGCTTGGGCTCGGTCGTGGGCTACAGCATGATTCAGGCTTTGGCTGCAGGCATTACCAAGGCCAAGAGCACGGACAGTGAAAAGCTGGTCACCGCCTTCAGCGGTTTGAAATTCAGCACGCCTTATGGCCCCGTGATGTTCCGCAAACAAGACAACCAGTCCACCATGGGCGCGTTTTTGGGTCGCACCAAGAATGAAGGCGGCAAGGGCGTGTTGGTAGACTACCGCTACATCGACGGGGCCAGCGTGCAACCCAGCGATGACGTTGTGAAAAAACTCAGACCGAGCAACTAAAACCCACCCACAACGCCCGCCTCTTGCGGGCGTTTTAATTTCAAACCTCAAGCACCATGGACACCGCCAGCTTTTTTGTGCAAGCCCTCAACGGGCTGGCCGCGGCCTCGTCGCTGTTCTTGGTCGCGGCGGGTTTGTCGCTCATTTTTGGGGTGACGCGCATCGTGAACTTTGCGCATGGCTCGTTTTTCATGCTCGGTGTGTATGTGGCTTATTCGCTCGTGTCACATGCAGCGCCTGCGGTGTCAGCCGCCTTGAGCGGCGTGTTGGGTGATGCGGCCAGCCAAACCACCGCTTACTTTTTGCTGTTGCTGTGCGCCGCACTCGTCACAGGCGTGTTGGGCGCATGGGTAGAAGTGCTATTGCTGCGCCGCATTTACAAAGCGCCCGAGTTGTTTCAGTTGCTCGCCACCTTTGCCTTGGTGTTGGTCATGCAAGACGGCACGTTGTGGCTGTGGGGCGCAGAAGATTTGCTGGGGCCACGCGCACCGGGCCTGAGTGGCGCGGTGGATATTTTGGGCCGACGTTTTCCCAGCTATGACTTATTCCTCATCGCCATAGGCCCACTGGTGTTGGCGCTGCTGTGGTGGTGTTTGCAGCGCACACGCTTTGGCGTGTTGGTGCGCGCGGCCACACAAGACCGCGAGATGTTGGGCGCTTTGGGTGTGAACCCACGCCACTTGTTCACCGCTGTGTTTGCACTGGGCTGCGCATTGGCGGGTTTGGGGGGTGCGTTGCAACTGCCCCGCGAGCCCGCGCACTTGGGGCTGGACATGGCCACGATTGGCGACGCGTTCGTTGTCGTGGTGGTGGGCGGCATGGGCTCCATCCCTGGCGCGTTTGTGGCGGCCTTGTTGATTGCCGAAATCAAAGCGCTGTGCATCGCGGTGGGCACGGTCGACATTTTGGGTGTGTCGTTTGCGTTTTCAAAACTCACACTCGTGGCTGAGTTTTTGGTAATGGCTGCGGTGTTGATGGTCCGCCCTTGGGGCTTGCTAGGCAAACCACAAAGTGCGCCACGCATCAGCACCGGGCAAGAAGCACCGTTGGCTTTGGGCAGTGTTCGTTCGCAGTGGGTGTGGTTGTGCATTGGCGCTGCGTTGTTGGCGCTGCCGTTGTTCACCACTGAATCTCCCTACACCTTGGTGCTGGGCATTGATTTGCTCATCGCTGCTTTGTTTGCCGCTAGCTTGCACTTCATCATGGGTCCCGCGGGTATGCATTCGTTTGGCCATGCAGCTTACTTTGGCGTGGGTGCGTATGCGGCCGCGCTGCTGGTGTTGCGGGCGGGCATGTCTAGCGAAGCGGCCTTGTTGTTAGCCCCGCTCGTCAGCGCCTTGGTGGCCGCGCCCATGGCGTGGTTTGCGGTGCGCTTGTCGGGCGTGTACTTGGCCATGCTCACTTTGGCGTTTTCACAAATTGTCTGGTCCATCTGTTTTCAGTGGGACGATTTCACGGGCGGTAGCAACGGTCTCACCGGTGTATGGCCTAGCGATTGGCTGCAAGATAAAGCGGCTTATTACTGGCTCACGCTTGCGCTCGTCGCGCTCAGCGTGATGGCACTGCGCCGCGTGTTGATGTCACCCCTCGGCTACGCCCTGCGTGCAAGCCGCGACGCGGTGGGCCGTGCCGAGGCCATGGGCTTAAATGTGCCGCAGGTGCAATGGCTGGGCTTTGTGGTGGCGGCTGGTTTTGCAGGTTTGGCAGGCGCACTGTTTGCATTCTCGAAAGGCAGCATCTCGCCCGATGTGTTGGGCGTGGGCAAGTCGGTCGATGGCTTGGTGATGGTGCTGCTGGGCGGCGTGCACACCTTGGTGGGCCCTCTGGTGGGCGCGGTGACATTCACCGCGCTGCAAGACAGTTTGGCGCGCAGCACCGACTATTGGCGCGCCGTGTTGGGCGCCAGCATGTTGCTGCTGGTGCTGGCGTTTCCGCAAGGCATTGCAGGGTCGGTGCAAACGCTGTGGCAGCGTGTGCGCCCATCGACGACGCGAGGTGATGCATGAGCACGCAGCACAGCAGCGCACTTCTCAGCGTGCAACATTTGCACAAAGCGTTTGGTGGCAACCAAGCCGTCCACGATGTGTCATTCAATTTGCAAGCGGGCGAGTTGTTAGCCCTCATCGGCCCCAACGGCGCTGGCAAGTCGACCACGTTCAACTTGCTCAATGGTCAACTCACGCCCGACCGTGGCAGCATCACCTTAGATGGCGTGTCGCTGCTGGGTCGCAAGCCTTACGAACTTTGGCGCATGGGCGTGAGTCGCACGTTTCAAATGGCGCAAACTTTTGGCTCGCTCACCGTGGCCGAGAACGTGCAAATGGCGCTGCTCTCTGCGGATGGTCAATCGCTCTCACCTTGGCAACACGCCACCCGCTACCGCCGCGCCGATGCGCTGCAACTGTTAGACAACGTGCAGCTAGACACGCAAGCCCACCGCCCGTGCAGCGAGCTAGCCTATGGCGATGTGAAGCGACTGGAGCTGGCCATGGCGTTGGCGAACAAGCCGCGCTTGCTGTTGATGGACGAACCCACCGCAGGCATGGCCCCTGACGAACGCCAAGCGCTGATGGCGCTCACACGCAGCTTGGTCAGCCAACGCGGCGTGGCAGTTTTGTTTACGGAGCACAGCATGGATGTGGTGTTTGAACACGCCGACCGCGTGCTGGTGATGGCGCGTGGCGCACTCATCGCACAAGGTACGCCCGCGCAAGTGCAAGCTGACGCGCAAGTGCAAGCGGTGTACTTTGGCAGTGGTAAAACATTTGGCGCTCAACCATGACGCAATCCATCACCGCAGCGACCACACTTCTGAACGTACAAAACCTTAACGCTTGGTACGGCGCAGCACAAGTGCTATTCAACGTGCAGCTGCATGTGCAGCACGGTGAGGTGGTGGCACTCATGGGTCGCAATGGCGCGGGCAAGTCCAGCACGCTCAAAGCCATCATGGGCCTCATGCCGCGCCGTTCAGGCAGCGTGCTGTTTGCAGGACACGACATCTCAGATACCGAGCCGTATCAAGCCGCTCGTCTGGGTTTGGGCTATGTGCCAGAAGACCGCCGCATCTTCACCGACCTCACGGTGTTGGAAAACTTGCAGCTCGGCATTCAAGCGTCGCGCCACTTGCCAAGCAACAGGACCACGGCGCCGTGGTCGTTAGAGAAAATTTTTGCCTTGTTCCCCAACCTGGCCGACATGCAGCAACGCCCGGCCAGCCACATGAGCGGTGGCGAGCAACAAATGCTCACCGTCGCACGCACCCTCATGGGCAACCCGCTGATGGTGTTGCTCGATGAACCGTCCGAGGGCGTGGCCCCCGTCATCGTGGAGCAAATAGGCGAGATGATTTTGGCGCTCAAGCGCCAAGGTGTGAGTGTGTTGCTGTCTGAGCAAAACACACACTTCGCGCAATGGGTCAGCGACCGCAGCTACGCACTCGACCGTGGCGTGCTCACCACCGCCTAAGCGTCAGATCACTTGCGGTCCGGCCTTGCCACTTTTCACCACATAGCTTGCTTGCGTTTTCAAACCGGCCTCACTGCCTGCGGGAAACTTGGTGGTGCGGAAATCACAGCGCACTTGGGTGGGCGTGACCGTGATCAAGCTATAGCCCCGCTCGTCCGAGCGGTAGTGCAACAAGTCTGCGTTGCTTTCACGAATCACAGCCGCCGGTTTGTCGCCTAAGCCGCGTGAGGTGATGGAGGTGGTCACAAACTCGCTGGCCACGATGGGTGACTGCGGGTTATTGGGCTCTAGACGCAGAGGTGCGGCCACGTTGCAATGCACATCGCCGCCTAAGGTGAGCACGTTTTGTAACTTGGCGTCCACCACGGTTTGCAGCAGGCGCTTGCGCGCTTCTGGGTAGCCGTCCCACGCGTCGTTCCAGTAGCTGCGACCGATCGGTGTGGGCACGCTGGTCGAGCTGATTTGGGTGGCTTGCGCCACTAACTTCCAGGTGCGCTTGGATGCGCTCAATGCCGCGCTCAGCCAACGCTCTTGTTCTTGGCCGAGCATGCTGCGGCTGGCATCACTCAGCTCGTCGCACTGCACCACCATGCGGCCACCGCCGCGCACGGGATCGCGGCAAGCTTGGGGGCTGCGGTATTGGCGGCAATCCAGTGTCCACACGTCGGCGAGCTTGCCCCAACTCAATTGGTCATAGAGCCGCATGTTGGCTGGGTTGTTGGCGTCTGGCCCCAGCAGCAACGGCTGATGCTCAAAGTACGCTTGGTAGGCGGCCGCTCGACGCTTCAGCAGTTGTTGTGGTTCGGTGTACTTGCGGTCTTGGTCGTTGGCGTAGTC
>CANCGU010000059.1 GCA_947377705.1 Comamonadaceae bacterium | reverse complement strand
GCCGACGCGAGGGTTGGGCGAGGTCAAGAACAAAGCCTCGCGCGCTAGGGCCAAGGCATTTTTCATGTGAGTGGTGTCGTGCTCAGAAAAACTCATGGCGCCATTATGTCGGCTCACCAGCCCCAGCACTGCGCAGCGGTTTGGCTGGCACCTTGCACGTTGCGAACGCCTAGGTGGTTCACCGTCAAGGTGCCGCAAGCGTCAAGCGCTTGTGTGCCGAGCGGGGTGGCGCTGAGGGTGTAGCTTTGGGAGGTGCTGGTCACCGTCATCTTGTAGTGTTGTCCTTCCACTTGCAGCACGCTGGTGGGCACATCCGAGGTAAGGGGGTAGCTGCCATTGGCGCTGGCAGCACGTTCAAACCAATGGGCGGCTTGCATCAGTGAGGTGCGGGCTTGGGTGCGTTTGCTGCGCAACACCAAGCTTTGGTAGCTCGGCCATGCCAGACTGGCAAGTGCGCCTACACATGCCAACGCGATGAGCAGTTCGATGAGGGTGAAGCCTTGCGAAGGGTGTACGTGTTTTTTCATGGGTTCGCTTAGTCGTGCAGCATATGCCAGCTATGCCACTGGCCTGTGCGTGCGGTGTCGGTGTGGCGTTGCCAAATGGCTTGTAAAACCGTGGTGCTGCCGGGCATGACGCCATTGGCAAGTGCGGTGATGCGATAGACGAAGGTGGTGTTTGTGGTGCTGCTTTGCGGAAAGACTTCAATCCAATACCAAGCGGTGTTGTCGCCATAGGGCGTGTCGGCCGCGCTGAGTGTGACGGCGGTGGCGGTTTGCGTTTTCCAGTGACTGGCTTGGGTGGCGTTGACATTGAGCGCATGGGGTGTGCAAATGCCAGCGCTGCAGGTGTTTGTGCCTAAACGTTGGCGCAGTGCGTCGTACTCTGCCATAGAGCTAGGAAAGAAGGCGTGTGTTTGTGTGGTGTTGCCTGCGGTGTGGCGAAGGTCGGGTGAAGTTTCTCCGGTGTGGCTTGTGGCCGCCCCCAAGATGTCTGCCAATGCCACAGGCAACGCTGCCTCGGCTTTGTGTTGGGTGCGGCTTTGGTCGGCTTCGGCGTTGAGCAGTTGGTCATTCACCCACAAATTGCGCATCGCCAGCAGGGTGGCGATGCTGGTGAGTGCGAGCAACACCATCAAGGTCGGTAGTGCAAATCCGTTGCGGTGGCTTGGGTGTTTCATGGCATCACCCCATCGCGGTTACGCAAAGCCACCACCCGCTTGAACGTGCGTCGGACACGGCCATCTGCTGGCAAGGCCTCATCTTGGCAGCCTTTGAGTTGGGGATTGGGTTTGGTGTTGTGAACCGTGTTGATACTGGCCACACGCAAACACACCTCGATGGCCAGCACCTGCGCCATGTCGGTCACTTGGTTGGCGGTTTTCCACTGAAGGGTTTGTGCGCTGGGGTTGGCTTGGGCGTAGCGCAGCTGAAAGTCTTCTACTCCCTCGGCCAAGGCTTGGTAGGTGCTGTTGGTGAGGTTGAGGTCTTTGCAGCTCAGCTCTTTGCTGGTGTTGAGCTTGTAGTCGTTGCGCACGCTGGCATGTGTACTGCCGGTGTTGCCTTGGCAATCGATGGCGTCGAGTGCATGCCAATGACCGAGCGTGAGGCTTTCGACATATTTGGTGCCGTTCACCCCTGCAAGCGCGGCTTGTCCGGTGTCTTCATTGGGCGAAATTTCCACAGTGAAAGTGCCATTGCTGTTGCTCTTGAGATAGGCAGCGCCCGCCATGTGCGCTTGTTCGCGGAGGTTACGCATGGCCACGCGTGCGTTGGCATGGATGGCATCGGCTGCAGCCATGGCGTTCCAGGTTTGCTTGCTGGTGCCGTAGACCGCAGTGGCAGCTGCCATGACGAGCAGGCTTAAGGCCGTGCCGATGAGTAACTCTGGCAAGGTGTAGCCGCGCTCTGATGGGGTGAGCCCATTCAACGGACTCATCTGTCTGGCCTGAAGAACAAACGCCAGCAGCTCATTTGGGCAGGGCAAGGGGGTGAGCCAGAGGCTGTGTCGGTGCGGTAGGTTTCATTCGCATCGCGCCAAGCAATGACAATGCCCCACCAGCCCGCAACATCGGTCAAGGCCACGACAGCTGCATCACCTTCGGGCAGCTGGTTTTGCAGTGTTTGCTCTAGCTGCAACTTGTCCCACGCGGCTAACGCTTCGCGTGAACAAGCGGTGGCCGCGCAATCGAATGCCGCCGTGCTGGTGCTGCCCCATGTTTTGACATAGAGAGAGCGCTGCGGTGCGTTTAAGCGCATGCGTTCGGCCAAATCATCGGCCACGCCCATGGCGACGGAACGCATGAGTTGCTGGCGTTGCTGTGCCAAGGCTTGCTGGTGCATCCACAACAGGCCCAGCATCCCGAAGGCGAGCACGACTAAACCCACGAGGGCTTCCAGCAAAGCAATGCCAAGTTGCGGCCTCAGCTGCATGACTCGCCCGATTGCCAGCGCAAGCGGCTGGCGCTGCTCAAACACACAACGTTGGCAACGCTGAGCGTGCTTTGCCGCGATTTGATCACCCATCGATCACCCACCGTGCCAAGGTCGCCGCGGGGGCTGATGTCGAGGGGGTCTGATTTGGCAAATGTCACTTGCAAAGGTGTTTGCACCTGTGAGGTGTGCAGCGCGGTTTGGCTTGTTTTTACAACCAACTGCCAGCCGCAGCTCCAATCGTTGTCCGCCGATGTAGGCCCCATGCAATCGCGCAAACGCGTCAGTTGCAAGGTTTCGCCGCGTTGCAGAGCTCGGACGCGAGCGGTTTGCAAATCGTTCATCAACTGGTCGCGTGTCGCTTCAACGCGACTGAGCTCTTGCAGCCGTTGCCAACTGGGAATGGCAAACGAAGAGATGATGCCAAGCATGCCCAAACACACCAAGAGCTCCACCAGTGTGAAGCCTTGTGCGCGTGTGGTTCGAGGCGTTAAAAAACCTAGCGATTGCATGCCGCAAATGCTAGGTTTTGAAGGGGTGTCAGCGCTTGGCTGAGACTAGAAAACTACTTACGCACTTCGTCCACCAAGCTCTTGAAGTCGTCAATGTCTTCGAAGCTGCGGTAGACGCTGGCAAAGCGGATGTAGGCGACTTTGTCGAGTTTTTTGAGTTCGCGCATGACGAGTTCGCCAATGCGGGTGGAGGGGACTTCGCGTTGGCCTAAGCTGAGTAGTTTTTCTTCGATTCGTTCGATGGCGTTGTCCACTTGCTCCGTGCTCACGGGGCGTTTGCGCAAGGCCAGGCTCATGGAGTCCAATATTTTTTCGCGTTTGTACTCAATGCGGCGGCCGTCTTTTTTGACGATGTTGGGAAAGCTGACGTCGGGGCGTTCGTAGGTGGTGTAGCGTTTTTCACAAGCGCCACATTGGCGACGGCGGCGAATGGAGTCGCCGTCTTCGGACATGCGGGTTTCGACGACTTGGGTTTCTAGGTGACCGCAGAAGGGACATTTCATTTTTTGTGTTCTCTTTTGCTTTTTGGGTTGCGGTGCTTTGGGGTGCTTCTTTTGGGGCTGGGCTCGCTGAGGGCATTTGGTATTGGCCGCTTCCTCATGCTGGAGTACCAGAAATCGTCAGCGGCCAATACCAAACACCCTCAGTCTGCGTCCTTGCTTTGCTTCGCTCGCAGATTTCGCTCGTATCCATAGTTCCGTCGAAGTTGCAAAGCAACGAGCGAACCATTTCTAACCTCAAACAGCGCGGGTTGCAGGTGCGGCGGGCGATGATTTCTGGTACCCCAGCATGAAGAGCCCGCCGTACCTGCAGCCCGTGCCTTCTCCGGCGAGAAATATTCACGAGCGAAACAACGAAGACAAACAAAAACCCCGCCACAGAGGACGGGGTTTGAAGAAGTTACTTGTAAACAGGAAACTTAGCAGTCAGGGCATGCACCTTGGCACGCACCGCCGCAATGTTCGATTCATCGTGTGGGTTATCCAATACGTCAGCAATCAAGTTGGCCGTGATGCGTGCTTCTTCGTCTTTGAAACCGCGCGTGGTCATCGCGGGGGTTCCAATGCGTACGCCGCTGGTGACGAATGGCTTCTCGGGGTCATTGGGAATGGCGTTCTTGTTGATCGTCATGTGCGCAGCGCCCAAAGCAGCCTCGGCTTCTTTGCCCGTGATTTTCTTGGAACGCAAGTCCACCAACATGACGTGGCTTTGTGTGCCGCCGCTGACGATGCGCAGACCACGCTCGGTCAAGGTGTCGGCCACGATCTTGGCGTTTTTCACCACTTGGGCTTGGTAGTCTTTGAACTCAGGCTGCATGGCTTCTTTGAACGCCACAGCTTTGGCCGCGATGACGTGCATCAAAGGGCCGCCTTGCAGGCCAGGGAAGATGGCACTGTTAATGGCTTTTTCGTGCTCGGCTTTCATCAAAATGATGCCGCCGCGTGGGCCGCGCAAGCTCTTGTGGGTGGTGGAGGTCACCACGTCGGCGTGAGGCACAGGATTGGGGTATTGGCCCGCGGCGATGAGGCCCGCGTAGTGGGCCATGTCGACCATGAAGATCGCGCCAACTTCCTTGGCGACCTTGGCAAAGCGTGCCCAGTCGATGTGCAAGCTGTAGGCAGACGCGCCGGCGACGATCAGCTTTGGCTTGTGTTCGCGGGCTTTGGCTTCCATGGCTTCGTAGTCGATGGCTTCGTTGCTGTCCAAGCCGTAAGACACGACGTTGAACCATTTGCCAGACATGTTCAAGGCCATGCCGTGGGTCAAGTGACCGCCTTCGGCCAAGCTCATGCCCATGATGGTGTCGCCGGGCTTCAAGAATGCGAGGAACACGGCTTCGTTGGCGGATGCGCCGCAATGGGGTTGCACGTTGGCCGCGTCTGCACCGAAAATTTGTTTGATGCGGTCGATGGCCAGTTGCTCAGCCACGTCCACGTTTTCGCAGCCACCGTAGTAGCGCTTGCCGGGATAGCCTTCGGCGTATTTGTTGGTGAGTTGCGAGCCTTGGGCTTGCATGACGGCTGGCGAAGCGTAGTTTTCGCTGGCGATCAGCTCAATGTGGTGCTCTTGACGGGCGTTTTCTGCCTGAATGGCGGCCCAAACTTCGGGGTCGGTTTGTTCGATCAAGATGTTGCGGTTGTACATACTGGCAGTCCTAGAAAAAGGTGGTGTTGTGGCTGCCCAGGCGAACGGCAAAACACCTCTATAGACAGAGGCTGCGCGCTTCCCAGTGGTCATACATCCACGTCAGCGGTTGGGGCAGATGCCTCACACGCCTATCGCCAGTTGCGCACGGCACAGAGTTTACCGTGGATCCTCGTCGTCTTTGCCGAAGGGGGTTAAGCGCTGGGCTTTTTCCCATAGGCTTTCTAGGCGCGCAGTGGCGGCCTCAGCTGCCGAGGACGGCGGTGGGGCGATCGGGACTTTCACGCCTTTGGCGACTTGTAGCAAACGGGTGTTTTCAGCCATGACTTTGCCGGCATAGCCTTGGTCATCTTTCATATTGCCTGCACCCACATAAAGTTTGAGGCCGCCTTCTAGGCTGCCTGCGCGGTTGATGCATTCTTTCAGCACATTCACACCCACGCGCACGTTGGCTACGGGGTCAAAAGCGGCCAAAGAGCCGCCAAAGCCTTGGTATTTCTGCTCGTGGACTTTGGTCATCACTTGCATCAGGCCTTGGGCCCCCACATTGCTTTGGGCAAAAGGGTTGAACCCTGATTCGACAGCCATGACGGCCAAGATGAGGGTGGGCTCGATTTGGTTGTCAGGGCCTAAGTCATAGGCTTCCGCCACCAAAGCACTCAAAGGCTCAGGTGCCACGCGGTACTTTTTACTCAGCCAGTAGGCCAAGTTGGCTTGTTGCTTGGGGAGGTCTCGGGGGTCTGTGGCGGTTGCGCGATCCACCGCCTCGGCATCGGTGGCAATGCCCAGCTCGTCGTATTGGCGTTCTTGCAGCCAGCTGATGATTTTGGCCTCGGTCACCACGCGTAAGTCAGGGCGCACGCTCAACGCCACAACAAAAAAGAAAATAGACAAGCCCACCACGGCCAATCCGTTGTGAGAAATAGCAAAAAAACCTTGCGCCACATCTGTAGCAAAGGTTCGTAGACCTTGCTGTATTTTGGCGAACATAGGAATAGACATAAATTTATAAATAGGGAGTAAGCGAAAATTTTAAAGCCTCGGCGACAATCACGCCTGATTTACTGTGAGCCCTACTTGTGACTGATTCCTCTAACAAACCCCTCGACCTCGCCGCCCTAGACCATCTGACTGGCGGGGCCTTCACCGTTTCGACCTCTGCAGACCGCACCGCACGCTTGCGCGATTGGTTGGCCGGTCAACCGACCTTGGCCCAAGTCCAAGCCGTTTTTGACGAAATGAGTCATCGCGACAAGGGGGCTGCCAAAGTTCTGCGCGAGAAACTTGACGAGCTGCGTCGCAGCAAAGACCAAGACGCTTTGATTGTGGAGTGGACGGCCAAAGGCGAAGCCCTGCGCGACGCCCCCCATATCAACTTGGGCGATGCCATGGGTTGGCAGCGCGACGCGGCCAAAGCCGGTGCACCTTTGTCGCGCGAGCCTTTGGCTGGTTTGAAGACGGCGTTGACTGAGCGCGTGAAAGCCATTGAAGACTTGCAACACCAAACCCAAGTGCAACGCGAAGCCGCCGTGCTGTTGGCCCAGCGCATTGAAGTGCTGTCGACCAAGCCTTGGCAAGATGCGCTGGCCCAACGCGAAGCCCTGCAAGCCGATTTAGACCGCTGGGTCGCGCAAGCTCAAACCTTGGCGGCCGATGCCCAATGGCCCAGTGTGGATGCCAAGTTTGCGCCCGCCTTGCAAACCAGCACCCAACAGGTGCAAGCCGTTTGGACGGCTTTTTGCGAAGCTTTGACTTTGACCGAAGCGGCTGCGGCCGATGCTTCTGCGGCATTGCCAGCCGTCCCTGCATGGTCTGACCAAATTCGTGTGGCACGCGGCGAAGTGTTGCCACAAGCCGCAGCACCCGCCAAAGCGGCCAACCCCGCCGTGGCTGGCGTCGATGCCACCCGCAAAGTCAAACCCACCGTCGACAAAGCCGTGGTGGACCAAAAGCGTTTGGAGCTGGCGATGCAGGCGGAGGCCTTGTTCAAGCCAGCGCCGGTGGCCAAGCCCGTCAAGGCCAAAGCCCCCAAGGCGACAGAGACGCCGCCAGTCGAGACGCCGCCAGTCGAGATGCCTGCCGTTGCTGAGGATGTGGTGATACCCCCCGCAGCGCCAGAGCCAGACATGGCCGTGTCGGCCGTGGAGGAGACGCCTGTTGTGGACACGGCTGCACCTGCCCCCGTGGTCGCCCCCGTCGAAGAAACGGCTCGCGTGCCCGCGATGGGCGGTCGCAAGATGCAAGAAACCTTGCGTCACTTGCGTGAACAATGGAAAAAAATCGACAAAGAAGCTGCCCCAAACCCCGCGTTGTGGAAGCGTTTTGATGCGGCGTGTAACCGTGCCCACGAAGTGGTGGACGTTTGGCTCAAAGAGGCCCGCGCCCAAACGACTGCACACAAAGCCCAGCGCTTGGCTTTGATTGAAGAAGTCAAAGCTTGGACGGTTGCGCACGCCAATGGCCCTGACTGGAAAGGCGTGTCGCGCCAGTTGCATCAGTTCGCCCAGCGCTGGCGCGAAAGCGGCCATCTGAGCGAAAAAATGTTTGCCGAGCTGCAGCCGGTGTGGAAAGCTGCCATTCATGCGGCGCATGAGCCACTGGAAGTCATGCAAAAAGCCAGTTTGGCGCGTCGTCATGCCCTGATTGCCGAAGCCCAAGCCTTGGGGGCCGCCCCCATGTTGCGCGTGGACGCCGTCAAGGCCTTGCAACAGCGTTGGCAAGAAGAAGCACATGCGGTGGTGTTGGACCGCAAACAAGAACAAAAATTGTGGGATGCCTTCCGTCAGCCCATTGACGAAGCCTTTGCACGTAAATCGTCGGTGCGTGAGCAATCGCAAGCTGCGCTGACGCCGCACGACAAAGCGGTTTTGGATGCGGCCAAGGCCCTGGAGTCTGCAACAGCCAAAGGTGATGCGGCTCAAATTCGCGCTGCCATGCAACTGCTAGAGCAAATGGCCCGTGGCGAAGCCGTGGTTGCGGCGGCCCCAGTGGCGGTGGCCCCCGTTGCTTCGCCCGAGGCAACCAACGAGCAAGCCACAGCAGAGGCTGCGCCCAGCGATGCCGCTGACACGCCGGCCACAGACGCGGCCAGCGAAACCACTTCTGAAGTTTCATCGAACGAAGAAGCAACCGCTGACGAAGCGGCTGCCGAGCCCGTTGCCGAAGCCCCACCTGCCAAGCCTAAAGCTGCACCACGTCCCGTGGTGGCGGTGCGTGGTGATGATCGTCCGGGGCAAAAACGCACTGAAGTTGCGCCTGGCGCGCGCGGTCGCGATGGCAAACCTGGCGGCAAGTTTGGTGACAAGCCCAGTTTTGGCCGTGATGGCAAACCTTCGCGTGAAGGTGGTCGCGAGGGCTTTGCTCCGCGCGGTCCCCGTTTGGGCGACGCGGCTTTCCGCGCCCAGCGTCACGCGTTGGAGTCTGCGCAAGACGCCTTGCGCCGCTTGGCTGCACACGCCCATGGCGAAGTCCTGACCCAACTCATGCACGCCTGGGAAAAGCGCGATGCGGCGCAATTGCCAGCAGCGCAAGCCATTGGTAGCAAATTGTCGCCTGCACAACGTACGCAATGGGCGCAAGCTTTGTCTGCTCAGCCGCAGGGCGAGGCGGTCACGCCATTGCTGCGTTTGGAAGTGGCGGCTGATTTGCCCACGCCCGCCGCGCAGATGGATGCACGTCGTGCTTTGCAGTTACAAATGCTCACGCGCCGCAACGACCCATCGCCTCAAATGACTTGGGCGACAGATGCCGCCCAAGTTTTTGGGGGGGCGTATGACGAAGCGGCTGCGCGCCGTTTGCAGGCCGCATTGAAGGTGCTGCTGAAGCGCTAACTCTGCGCGTGGGCTTTCAGCCCATGCTCAATGGCAACCGAGACAGCCCATGCGCGGGGCTGTGGTTTTGTTCACGCAACCAGCTGAGCACCTCAAGGCGAGGTGGCTGGGTGTCTGCATGCCAATCGCTCAACACCCAGCGGCTCTTGCCGTGGCCTAAATTGTGATGGGCGGGTTTGTGGGTGTGGCCATGCAGCAGCACTTGTGTGTGGGTTGCCTCCAACCAAGCGATCGCGGCTTGGGTGTCCACATCGGCGTACACGGCCTGTGTTTGCTTTCGAGCTTCGCTTTGGGTGCGGATGCTGCGGGCATAAGCTTGGCGTTGCGCCAGGGGCTTGGCTAAAAAAGCTGTTTGCCATTTCGGTTGACGCACCTGGGCACGAAATGCCAAGTAGTCGTGGTCGTCCAAACACAGTGCGTCACCATGGCTGAGCAAGAGGCGCGTGGGCGGCATTGTGTCGCCAGCAGCCCCAAGGTCTAGCACGGTGGGGTCGCTCAGGCCTTGCATGCCCGTGAGGGTGAGCAGCTCAGCGCCAACCAAGAAGTCGCGATTGCCGCACATGAAATACACAGGGATGCGTTGCGCGGTGGCCTTGAGTACGGCCATGCATTGCAGAGCGAAGGGGTCTTGGTTGTCATCGCCCACCCACACTTCAAACAAATCGCCCAAGATAAACAGGGCGTCTGCCGGGGTGTGGGCCATGTGTAGGGCCCACGCCTTGAAGGTGGCGGGTTCGCCTGCATCGAGGTGCAGGTCTGAGATGAAGTCGATGCGCTGCCACGCGGGTTGGGCCCGCACACACGGTGTCTCGCTGAGCGCGGGTGGCAGATGCGTCATCCGTGATTACAGCGCGACGGCTTTTTCAATCACCACGTCTTCTTTTGGCACGTCGTCATGGAAGCCTTTGCGACCTGTTTTGACGGCTGCGATTTTGTCCACCACATCGTTGCCGCTCACCACTTTGCCGAATACGGCGTAGCCCCAGCCTTGCATGCTGGGGGCTTTGTGGTTCAAAAAGTCGTTGTCCGCCACGTTGATGAAGAACTGGGCTGTGGCCGAGTGTGGGTCGGATGTGCGGGCCATCGCCAGCGTGTAGTGGTTGTTTTTCAGGCCGTTGTTGGCTTCGTTCTCAATGGGAGCGTCGCAGTCTTTTTGCGTCATGCCGGGTTCAAAACCGCCGCCTTGCACCATGAAACCTGGAATCACGCGGTGAAAAATAGTTTTGTCGTAATGACCTTTGTTGACGTAGTGCAGGAAGTTCTCCGCGCATTTGGGCGCTTTTTCAGCATCGAGTTCGATGGTGATGACGCCGTGGTCCAAGATGTGCAGTTCGACTTGTGGGTTACTCATGGTGTGTTCCTTGATAGAAGAAAAAGACCTGCGCGTGCTTAAAGCACGGTGGCAGATTGAATGACGATGGGTGTGCGTGGCACATCCGAGGGAAATGGGCCGCCGAATCCGGTGGGTACGGTTTTGATTTTGGTGATGGTTTCCATGCCCGAGATCACTTTGCCAAACACGGTGTAGCCGGGTTGTTGGGGGGTGGGATCGAGGAAGCCGTTGTCCACCACATTGATGAAAAACTGTGACGTGGCTGAGTTGGGCACGTTGGTGCGCGCCATGGCAAGTGTGCCCACTGTGTTGCGTGGACCGCCTTTGGCTAAGGCTTCACGGCCTTCATGCTCAACGGGTGGGCGTGTGCGACGCTCGATATAGCGTTGGTCGTAGCCACCGCCTTGCACCATGAAGTTGCCAATCACGCGGTGAAAAATGGTGCCGTCGTAGTGCTTGTCGCGCACATATTGCAAAAAATTGTCCACAGTTTTAGGGGCTTTGTCGGGGTAGACCTCAACCACGAACTCGCCCGCGTTGGTGACAAATTTCACGCGGGGCGCGTCTTGGGCGATGGCGGTTTGACTCAAGCCTATGAATGCAAAACCTAAAAAAGCCAGTGCATAGAAAGCTCGGCGTGTGGTGTGTAGAAATGTCATGGTTTGCCTTGGGTGATTTCTAAAACGGGTGCTAAGCGTTCAATTTTCTGAGTGATTTCGTGCCGTTTTGGCTCCAGGGCCAAGGCGCGGGCATAGGACTGACGGGCCATATTGACCAGCAAGTCACCCATGTTTTCGTGGGCGGCTGCGTAGCTGGGGTTGGCACGCAAGGCGGCATCCAGTGATGCCTTGGCATTCGCGTAATCGCCCTTGGCGGCGTAGAGCACACCTAAATTGTTGTGGGGCTCCGCAAGTTCTGGGTACTCTTGCGTGAGGCTTAAATAAACCTTCAGCGCCATATCGGGTTGGCCCAGTTGCTCGAAAATGAAACCTTGCCAAAAACGCATTTGGGGGTCACGCGGGTTCGTGGTTAAACCCTTGTTGACCAACAACAACGCTTGTGGGTATTTGGCTTGGCGTAGCAATTTGCGTACATCGTTGTGTGGCGTACTGATAACCGTCGGTACGCTGGACTGCCCGGGTTGCCATTCCAAGGCTTCAACGCTTTGGGGATGCGCTGCCAGCGAGACCAAACCCAATGTCAAACCCAAGGCCCATGCGGCTGCCCGGCGCGTTCGCAGGAGGGTTGCGCTTGCATGGGGCAGAGCCAAAAACTTGGCTGGGGAGGGGGCGTCAGGGTTTGTCATGTGCTTTGTATACTGGAGGCATTGTAAAACAGAGGGTCTGAACGACACTTTGGCTTTCACCTCATTACCGACCCTTTATTGCGGTCTCTGACCATTCACTCATGACGCTTCGCATTCACAACACGCTCACGCGTGCGCTGGAGAACTTTTCGCCCTTAGAACCTGGACATGTCCGCATGTATGTCTGCGGCATGACGGTGTACGACCTGTGCCATTTGGGTCACGCCCGTTCGATGGTGGCGTTTGATGTGGTGCAGCGTTGGCTCAGGGCCAGCGGCTATCGCGTGACCTATGTCCGCAACATCACCGACATTGACGACAAAATCATCAAGCGCTCGTTGGAAAACGGCGAAACCGTGCGCGGCCTGACCGATCGCATGATTGACGCCTTGCACCAAGACGCCGACGCTTTGGGCATTGAACGCCCCACGCATGAGCCCCGTGCCATGGACTACGTGCCGCAAATGTTGACCATGATTGGCACTTTGCGGGACAAAGGTTTGGCCTACCAAGCCAGCAATGGCGATGTGAACTACGCCGTGCGCAAGTTTCCTGGCTACGGCAAG
>CANCGU010000058.1 GCA_947377705.1 Comamonadaceae bacterium | reverse complement strand
TTGAATTCCAACATGCCGCGCGACATGTGCATGGCGCCAGGCAAATGCCCCGCCAAGTATTCTTCGGTTTCACGCACATCAATCAGCACGTCACACGACTGAATGGCCATGACAGCTTGATCGACAGAAATCTCTTGAACGGCTTGCTTGGCTTGGACAACCAAATCGTGGGCGGTTTTCATGCGGCTTTCCTTGTGGTGGTGTTACGTTTTTTAGGGGCCATGGCTTTAGGCCACGCTTGTTCTGAGTGCTGCTGGGCAATGCGGTCGCAAACCAAATCACACAGGGCATAAATAGTGGGATCAGCAATTTGGTAATACACACTGGTGCCTCGGCCTTCGCGTTTGACAAAGCCTTGCTGCATCAACACCGCCAAATGGCGAGACATATTGGCAGCGGTGTAGCCGCAGGCCTCAGCCAATTCGCCCACGTTGTGCTCGGCCTCGCGCAGTAGGTTCAAGATGCGTAAGCGTGTGGGCTCGGCCAGCGCTTGAAAGTAATTAGCCACACGATCAATGGCTTGCTCTGGAAGTTGGGTCATGGCCTAAATTGTAGACTTGTTTAAGTGATTAATTATTTAATTGTTTAGTTAAATAATCAGTCAATTATTTATAGAATAACCACATGACCGATTCCAAACTCCGCATCTCCGGGCGATTGGCCCGTTTGTTTCAAGCTTCACAAATCACACCCTTGTTAGCCTTGGTGTGTTTCTTGTTGGGCGTCTTCGCCGTGGTGGTGACGCCGCGGGAAGAAGAACCGCAAATTAACGTGACCATGGCCAACGTGCTTATCCCCTTCCCGGGTGCGTCTGTCAAAGACGTCGAGCAAATGGTGTCTGGTCCTGCGGAGCAAGTGCTGTCGCAAATTGCAGGCGTTGAGCACGTCATGTCGGTTTCGCAGCCTGGCATGTCGGTGGTGACGGTGCAATACAAAGTGGGCGTGCCTCGCACAGAAGCTTTGGTGCGCTTGTATGACACGGTCAACTCACATGCCGATTGGCTGCCCAGAGGGTTGGGCGTGTTGCAGCCACTCATCAAACCTAAAGGTATTGACGATGTGCCCATTCTGTCGCTCACCTTGCATGGCAAGGACACCGACCTGAGCGCGTTTGAATTGGAGCGCATTGCCCAAAACATCGAGATCGATTTGAAACGCGTCAAAGGCACACGCGAGGTCACCACCGTAGGCGGCCCATCACGCGCCATTCAAATTGACATCGACCCTGCACGCATGCAGGCCGCTGGCATCACCGTGCCTGAGCTCCGTATGGCTTTGCAAGGGGCGCATTTGGGTGCACCGGTGGGTGATTTATTAGTAGGCCAACAAGCCATCGCCATTGAGTCTGGCCCGTTCTTGAGCAGTGCCAAAGATGTGGCCAGTTTGGTGGTGGGCGTGCGTGCAGGTACGCCTTTGCATGTGAATGACATTGCCCAAGTGCGTGATGGCGGCGCACAAGCCAACACCGCCGTGTGGCATGGTGTAGCAGGTGCCAAGCTTAGCGAACGCACCGCAGTGACCATCGCCATTACCAAGAAGCCCGGCGAAAACGCCATTGAGGTGGCTGATGCTGTGTTGGCACAAGTGGCCACACTCAAGCAAAGCAAGATTCCACAAAACGTGGAAGTCACCACAACGCGCAACTACGGCGAAACCGCCAATGACAAAGCCAAGAAGTTGATTCAGAAGTTGCTGTTTGCAACGGCCTCTGTGGTGGCTTTGGTGTTCATCGCTTTGGGACGTCGCGAAGCTGCCATCGTGGGCACAGCTGTGATCTTGACCTTGACGGTCACTCTGTTTGCATCTTGGGCATGGGGCTTCACGCTTAACCGTGTGTCGCTGTTCGCGCTGATCTTCTCTATCGGCATCTTGGTGGACGATGCCATCGTGGTTGTAGAAAATATCCACCGCCACCAAGGTTTATTCCCTCATAAAACGCTCACACAAATCATTCCAGGGGCAGTCGACGAAGTGGGCGCACCCACCATCCTTGCAACTTTCACCGTGATTGCAGCCTTGCTACCCATGGCTTTTGTGAGCGGCTTGATGGGCCCTTACATGAGCCCCATCCCAATCAACGCCAGCATGGGCATGTTGCTGTCACTGGCTGTGGCTTTTGTGGTGACGCCTTGGTTGGCGCGCATTTGGATGAAAGCGGTACCAACCCACGGCACTGAGGAAGTTAGCGCATTCAAACAATGGCTAAAGCGTTTTTTCAATAGCGTATTCACACCATTCTTGAATGACAAGTCTGGCCAACGCAACCGTTGGAGCCTTGGCGCTGCAGTGTTCGGCGCGATCGTGATGTCGGTGGCCTTGCCAGTTGCTGGCTTGGTTGCCTTGAAGATGCTGCCATTTGACAACAAGTCTGAATTCCAAATCGTGGTCGATATGCCTGCAGGCACCCGCGTGGAGGAAACCGAAAAAGTATTGCGTGCATTGGGTGCTCACTTAGCTACCGTGCCAGAGGTGACGCACTACCAAGCCTACGCGGGCTTGAGCGCCCCGATCAACTTCAACGGCTTGGTGCGTCAATACTATTTGCGCAGCGGCGGGAATGTGGGAGACATCCAAGTCAACCTGCAAGACAAGCACTTGCGAAAGGCGCAAAGCCACATCATCGCCATGCGCGAGCGACCTGCCCTTCAAGCCATTGGCAAACAGTTCAACGCGAATGTGAAAGTGATTGAAGTGCCACCAGGCCCACCCGTGTTGGCCCCCATCGTGGCCGAGGTGTATGGCCCCACAGACGAAGGCCGTAATCAAGTGGCCAAATCTGTGCGCGCGATGTTCAGCGCACAACAAGGCGTGGTGGATGTGGACGACAGCACCATCAGCGCTGCGCAGCGCCAAGTGCTGCTGATCAACCGTCAAAAGGCCGCGCAAATGGGCGTATCGCAACAAGCCATCGTCACCACCTTGCGTGCGGCATTGGCGGGTGAGTCGACCGTCTACGCACATGACCAAAACAAATACGCAGGCGCCATCGTTATTCGCTTAGCCAAGAGCGAACAAGACTCGTTGGACAAACTGCTAAGCCTTGGCGTGCGTAACTCGCAGCGCGAAATCGTGCCCATTCGACAGCTCGTCACCATCAGTGACACCCAGCGCGAGCAACCTATTTATCACAAAGACTTGCTGCCCGTTACCTACGTGGTGGGCGACATGGCTGGCAAGGTCGACAGCCCGCTGTACGGCATGTTTGGCATGCGCAGTGGCTTGAATCAAATTCAAGCAGCCAATGGCAAACCTGTGGATGAGTACTTCATCCAACAGCCCGCTGACCCATATCAACATTACGCCGTGAAATGGGACGGTGAATGGCAAATGACGTATGAAACCTTCCGCGACATGGGTGCTGCCTATGCCGTGGGCTTGGTGCTCATTTACTTGCTGGTGGTGGCGCAATTTGGCTCTTACCTCGTGCCACTCATCATCATGGCACCTATTCCGCTCACCATCATTGGTGTGATGCCAGGCCACGCTTTGTTGGGTGCCCCGTACACGGCTACCTCGATGATTGGCATGATTGCCTTGGCTGGCATCATCGTGCGCAACTCGATCTTGCTGGTGGACTTCATCCGCTTGCAAGTCTCGCAAGGTGTTGCCCTGAAAGATGCCGTGGTGGCCTCAGCCATCACCCGCGCTCAGCCAATTGTGTTGACCGGTTTGGCCGCCATGATGGGTGCGTTCTTTATCTTGGATGATCCGATCTTCAATGGCTTGGCCATCTCGCTCATCTTCGGTATTTTTGTTTCGACCGCACTCACCTTGTTGGTGATTCCGTTGCTCTATTTCATGGCTTTCAAGAACAAGCCTGCTTCTGTCATTTTTGGAGAACACGCATGAAACGCTTGCCCCTCATTGCCGCACTCGCTTTAGCTGGCATCACCTCTGCTGCACACGCCGCCGACTTGATGGGCGCATGGCAAGCAGCGCTTGCCCGTGATCCAGAAATCGCAGCCGCACGTGCCTTGCACGAACAGGCTACGTTCAGACAAGAACAAGCCAAAGCTTTATGGGCACCCATGGTGTCAGCCGGTGGTACTGTTGGCATAGGCGGAGCAGACAGCCGCACCAAGGGTGCAGAAGCGATGGGCCAAAGTGATGTGACATTTAAAACGAATGTGAATGCAGGCGCTTTGACACGTGCCAGTATCGGCGCACAAAAAGCATGGATCAGCCCAGAGCGCGAAGCACAAAGCAAGCAGCTGGAGCTGTCCGCACAAATCGCGCAAACCCAATGGCAGCAAGCCCAGCAAGCCCTCATCATGCGCACGGCGCAACGCTACTTTGATGTGGTGGGCGCCGAGCAAACCCTCACCGTACTGCAACGCCAACAAAAAGCCATGCAGCAAGCTGCCGCCGAAATCAGCAAGCGTCAATCCGTGGGCGACGCCAGTGTGATGGATGTGCAAGAGGCCAACGCCCGTGTGTCTGAAATTCGCGCCCATGTGCTCACACACGAAAACAACTTGGCCAACAAGAAGGTGGCCTACCGCCAATTGACAGGCCAAGAGCCCATGCAATTGCTGCCCATCGGCAACATCAATCTCACACCTCCCAACTTGGCTGATGCCAACACTTGGGTGCTGCGCGCCAAAGAACAATCCCCCAGCCTCCAAATGATGGGCTTACAACAGCTCATCCAAGGCCAAGAAGCGAAGCGTATCAAAGCAGGCAATGCCATGACAGTGGATTGGGTGGCTCAAGCCCAGATGGATCGCCTATCAGGCCAAGGCATGTATGGCAGTGCCAGCAACCAAACGGCGCAATACATGGTGGGCATTCAGCTCAATGCCCCCCTCAGCACAGGCGGCATGGTGGAATCGCGCGAACGCGAAGCATTGAAGCAAGTCGAAAAACTGCGCTACGACCAAGAAGCGGTTGAACAGCAAGTCGAGCAACAGGTGCGTGACGCGTGGCAAAGCCTGAGCACAGCACAAGCACGGTTACAAGCCTTGAGCCAATCGGAGCAAGCCAGCAAGGCGCGTCTGACATTGACCCGTCAGGCTCACCGCACTGCTGCGCGCACCACCAACGAACTGTTGGGTGCTGAGCACGATGCTGCACAAGCCGAGTTGGCTTTGGTACAACTGCGCATTCAAACCGCCATGGAGCAACTGCGCTTGTCTGCCGCAAGTGGTGAATTGGACGAAGCCAAATTACGCCAAGTGAATGCTTTGCTGAAATAAACCATGGCCATGTCGCGACTTCCACACACGTTTTTGCTTGCCAGCTTTATTAGCTTTGCGGCAACGCCTGCTATTGCCAGTAGCTGCGCAGAAGACATTGCGGCGGTGGACAAGGCGCTGCGTAGCCAATACGGCGAAGACCGTAAGTGGTGGCAAATCATTGCGTGCCCTGTGGTGATGGATGGTCAGCTGCGCAAAGACGCGTTGGTGAATGTGGAGCAAATCAAAGAGATCAGCTACTTTCGCAACATCGCATACATACAGCACGCGCGTGGCGACGACAAGATGTGCAAAGAATCGCTGGTCAAGCCCAAGCGCATGCTGCGTGTTTGGTAAAAAAGGCCTAGTACAGCAGGGAAATCCCTTGAAAGAAACCTGACTCAAGATTGCTAAAATTTATACATAAGCAACTAACGAATTAGATTTCTCTTAGGATTGAAGATGAAGAAATTGACAGCCGTCACTCTTTTGGCACTGGCCAGTACTGGCGCTTGGGCTAACGCTGATTTGGCCAAGAAAAACAACTGCTTGGCTTGCCATGCTGCAGACAAAAAGATTGTGGGCCCAGCCTACCAAGACGTCGCCAAGAAATACGCTGGCCAAGCTGATGCTGAAGCTACCGTGACTAAGAACATCAAAGCCGGCGGTAGTGGCAAATGGGGCCCTATTCCCATGCCACCACAGGCGCAACTTAGCGATGCCGATGCCAAAACCCTCGCCGCATGGGTTTTGGGTGGCGCAAAGTAATACTACTAGTACTTGTACCTTGATGAGCTTCCCTCGGGAAGCTCTTTTTTTAGCAACTTGCAAAGGAAGAAGACCATGAAACTCAAAATCACCCACCTCCTCGCCACCCTCGGTTTGGCTGCCATGAGCCTTAACAGCGTAGCCGCTGAACCTGAATACCTGCGCATCATTGGCACTGACACCAAGTTCGTGGTGAAAAACGCCAAAGGCGAAGAGCACGAAATCAAACGCGTCATGACACCTTGCGCCAAAAACAAAGGTTGGTTGCAAGCCATGGTGCCGGTTGCAGGTGTTACCCCCGTTGGTGAGATTGAAATGCTCAACGCCATGAATGACCGCGACGCCATGTTGGTCGACATGCGTGAACCCGAAGACCGTGCCACAGGCACCATCCCTGGCTCACATCACATCGTTTACACAGAAGTATCAGCACGCATGGACGAACTGGGTTGCAAGAAGACAGCTAAAGGCTGGGACTGCGCCGGTGCCAAGAAAGTGTTTGCCTTTTGCAATGGTCCCGTGTGCCCACAAAGCCCCACAGCCATTCTGGCTATGACGCGTGATGGCTTCCCCGCTAGCAAAATTTATTACTATCGCGGCGGCATGTTGGACTGGGCCGCATTGGGCTTCCCCGTCCTAAAGGGCGATTTCTAAAAGGACATTTCATGCACATCAACTGGATCCAAGACACACAGGCTTTGCTCAACAGCAAAGACGAGTCAGCCCCCACGCGCCGCCTAGCTTTGCAAACGGCATTGGGTTTGGGCTATGCTGCTGCGGCCATGCCATTGATCGCGCAAACCGCCATCCAAACTTCAGGCGAAGGCCTGATCGAAGGCGAGGTGATGATCGACGTGAACGGCTTCAAAATGCCAGCTTATCGCTCGGCCCCGAAAGGCAAAACCAATTTACCCGTGGTCTTGGTAATCTCTGAAATTTTTGGTGTGCATGAATACATTGCCGACGTCACACGTCGCTTTGCCAAAGCTGGCTACTTGGCCATTGCGCCCGAGCTGTTTGTTCGCCAAGGTGACCCGAGCTCATACGGCGAATTAGCAAAACTCATGAGCGAGGTCATTGCCAAAGTGCCAGACGCGCAAGTGATGGCCGACTTAGACGCAACCCTCAATTGGGCCAGCAAAAACGGTGGCAATGCAGATCGCGCAGCTATCACAGGTTTTTGCTGGGGTGGTCGTATCACATGGATCTATGCTGAGCACAACCCCAAACTTAAAGCGGGTGTAGCTTGGTACGGACGTACAGAAGGCCAAACCAATGCCAACAACCCAAAACATGCGGTTGACATGGCAGCTACGCTCAAAGCACCTGTGCTTGGTTTGTATGGCGGGCAAGACACAGGCATTCCAGTGACATCTGTCAACAACATGAAAGAAGCCTTGGCGCAAGCAGCTGTTAATGGCAATAAAGCAGCCAAAGCCAGTGAGTTTGTGTTGTATCCAGAGGCGCCACACGCTTTTCACGCAGACTACCGCCCCAGCTACCGCTCAGCCCCTGCGACCGATGGCTGGAACCGAACGCTAGCTTGGTTCAAACAGTACGTTTAAGCTTGACGACAGTGTTTTTTGAATCGCGTCAAAGCGCATTCAAAGGGATTTTCAAATAAGACACACCGTTGTTGTCTTTAGGTGGAAATTCACCCGCACGAATATTGATTTGTACCGCTGGCAAGATCAACACCGGCATGGCTAAGGTGGAGTCGCGCACAGTGCGCATGCGCACAAACTCAGCTTCGTCAATGCCGTCGTGCAAATGGATGTTGTGAGCTCGTTGTTCAGCCACCGTCGTTTCAAACTGAACAGCCCGATCTTCAGGTGGGTAGTCGTGACACATGAACAAACGGGTGCTGTTGGGCAAGCTCAAAATTTTGCGTGTGGATGCATAAAGTGTTTTGGCACAGCCACCAGGAAAGTCACAACGCGCCGAGCCCACATCAGGCATAAACAAGGTGTCTCCCACAAACACTGCATCCCCCACTTGGTAAGCCACACACGCCGGCGTGTGCCCGGGCACATACAGAGCTTTGACTGTTAAGTTGCCAATCGCAAATGCTTCATCTACTTGCAGCAGGTGGTCGAACTGAGTACCGTCATCTTTGAAGCCGCCCTCTAAATTAAAGATGCCTTTGAACACACGCTGCACAGCGGTGATGTGATCGCCAATTGCCGTTTGCCCACCCAACTGCGCTTTGAGATAAGGCGCTGCGGTGAGGTGGTCTGCATGAGCGTGTGTTTCCAATATCCATTGCACGTGCAGTTTTTTCTCGCGTACAAAGGAAATCACCTTGTCAGCCGATTCAGTGCTGGTTCGGCCCGACTTGGGGTCGTAATCAAGAACCGAATCAATGATGGCGCAGGCACTGCCCTCTTTTTCAAACACCACATAGGTCACGGTCCAAGTGGCTGGATCGAAGATGCCATGCACGAGGGGGTTCAACGCAGCGGGGACAGAAAGGCTATGGTTCATAAGGGCACAATAATATAGGTAACTTTAGATATACAAACAAACCATGCACATCGACTGGCATCATTTCACTCCTTGGCCCGCACTCTTTGGCGGCATATTGCTCGGCGTTGCGGCGGGCGCGTTATTTCTCAACAGTGGTCGGATTTTGGGCATCACGGGAATTTTGGAAGGCCTACTCACCGGCAAGTCTGAAGACTCTTCGTGGCGTTTTACCTTTCTTCTCGGCCTGTTTGCAGCCCCATTGGTAGCTAAAAATTTTTTGCCTGCCGACCTCTTGCATACACCTCGCATCAATGCCAGCTGGACCATGGTGATAGTGGCAGGCTTATTGGTAGGTCTTGGCACCCGTTGGGGCACTGGCTGCACCAGCGGTCACGGCATTTGCGGGTTGAGCCGTTTGTCGGTGCGCTCTTTGGTAGCCACCTTGTCATTCATGGGCACGGGTTTTGTCACCGTGTTTGTGATTCGCCATTTGTTGTGAGGAGCCCTTATGCAACGTGTGATTGAATTTGTGTTGGGTCTCACTTTTGGCCTCGGTTTATTGATTTCTGGCATGACCGACCCCGGCAAAGTGCAAGGGTTTCTCGACCTTACTGGAGCATGGGACCCATCACTGGCTTTTGTAATGGGAGGGGGGGTGTTGATGGGTTTGCTTGGGTTTGGCTTTGCCAAGAAAAAGGCCATCAGCCTCTCGGGCGCACCTTTTCAATGGCCTGAAATGACGCAACTCGACAGACCATTGGTGCTGGGCAGCTTGATTTTTGGCGTGGGTTGGGGATTAGCTGGTTTTTGTCCGGGGCCGGCGCTGGTGGCAATGGCAGCAGGCAACGACAAAGCTTTGGTGTTTGTGCTGGCGATGATGGCTGGTATGGCGTTGTTTGAGGGTTTCAAAAAAAGAGACAATTGAAAGCTTGATCGGCTGCTGACCATTAGGGAATTTTGTGAATCTGACCAACTTGATTGAAACCTTCGGAGACCACTCGGTATTAGCTATGGGTGGCGCACTCATTGGTTTGATGTTTGGTTTTTTCGCACAACGCTCCAAGTTTTGCGCACGCGCAGCTGTCATTGAATGTTGCGATGGCTCATGGGGCTCGCGTTTGGCCGTCTGGTTGATGGGTTTTGCTGTGGCCATTTTGACGGTGCAAGCCATTGTGCTGGTGGGCTTCTTAAAGCCTGAAAGCTCGCGCCATTTGGGCTCGCCTGGCAGTATCTCGGGTGCCGTAGTGGGTGGCCTGATGTTTGGCGTGGGCATGATCATGACACGTGGTTGTGCCAGTCGTTTGCTCATTTTGTCGGCCAATGGCAATTTACGCGCCCTGCTCTCTGGCTTAGTGTTTGCGGTGACGGTACAAGCGTCTATATCTGGACTTTTGGCGCCTGCACGTCAGTGGGTCACGTCGTTGTGGATGGTTGAAGGCGGTCCTGATCGCAACCTACTCAACCTCACCAGCACATGGCTGGGTTTGGTGGTGGGCGTGGCCATTGGCGCTGCCGCTTTATGGCGTTTGCGTCGCAGCGAAGACGACAGCAACAACACATGGAACTGGGCGGGTGCCTTTGTGGGCTTAACCATTGCTCTGGGCTGGGGAATGACCCAGATGGTGGCCAGCGTATCGTTTGAACCCATTGCTGTGCAAAGCTTGAGCTTCAGCTCCCCCTCTGCCGAGTGGTTGATGCGCACCCTGTCCACTGCCACAGCGCCTAGCTTTGGCTTTGATGCAGGTTTGTTGCCCGGTGTGTTTGTAGGTTCTTTGGCGGCCAGCGTAATGTTTGGTGAATTCAAGTTTGAAGGCTTTCAAACTGAAAACAAACTGGGCCACTATTTGACAGGCGCCGTATTGATGGGCTTTGGCGCTGTAATGGCGGGCGGTTGCACTGTGGGCTCAGGCATGAGCGGTGGTGCCATCTTCTCGAACACCGCGTGGCTCACGCTGGTGTCCATCATCCTGGGGGCTGGGTTGACTTACAAAGCGCTCAAGTCAATCAACAGCCCCATTTAAGCAACCCGCTTACTGGGCGGGACAGCAGGTCTCGCCGTCTTTAGCACCCAGCTTGCGCAAGATGATGGCCATCGGGCAAAAGTTGGTCAAGCCAAACTGAAACAAGTTCAAACCCACAAAAGCGGTGAAAGCCAAGGCCCACTGGCTCACAAACACGGGGCTAGCTTCTACTCCCAAAGCCAGTGACACCATGATGAACAAGCCAGCGATGACTCGGATGTAACGTTCGACTGTCATTTCATTAACTCCAATTTTCAAAAAATTTTAGACCGCAGCAAAGCCGGGGTTTGGCAACACGCCTTCGAGCTTCGGCGTGTTGAGCTTGCGCTTAGACACTTTGCCGCCGCTGGCCTTGAGCCACTGCTCGGCCACTTCCCACACTGGCTTGAGGTTTTGGTTTTTAGCCTCTTCAGCCACGGGCGCCCAGCCTGCCACTTTGTATTTTTTATTCGCGTCGATGAGCTTGCCTTTGAGGCGCATCTCACCAATGCGGTTACCCATTTTTTCATTTGGTTTGCAAACGTATTCGAGGCCACCCACGCGCACCATGTCACCGCCTTGTTGGTAGTAAGGGTCGGGGTTGAACAAGTTGTCACACACATCTTCAAGAATGGTCTTGATGGTCTCACCAGTCAATTCAGACACGGTGGCATACGAGTAGGTGGTGGCTGTCATGTCCATCAACCATTCACGTGTGATGGCTTGACCTGGCAAGAGTGATGTGCCCCAACGGAAGCCTGGCGAAAAGGCCATATCTGCGCCTTGCACATCCATCAATGCGTCGAGCAACAGTTGGTCGCCCGTGCCGTTGAAATTGCCACGGCGGTAAAGCGTGCCTTCGGTGATAGCCAAAGTTTCATTCAGCTTAGTTTCGTAAGGTGCGCGGATCTTGTTGATGAGGGCATCCATCTCTTTGTCGGCGGGCAACATGTTGGAGAAGATGGGCAGCAGCTTGTAGCGGAAGTCGGTGATTTTTTTATTCTTCACCTCGAAGTCCAGCACGCCCAAGAACTTGCCGTTCGAGCCAGCGTTGGTAACTATGGTCTTGCCACCTTTGTTATTTACCAAAGTAGCCACAGGCATGCCGTCGTGGGTGTGACCACCCATGATGGCGTCGATGCCACTCACGCGGCTGGCCATTTTCAAATCTACATCCATGCCATTGTGTGACAGCACAACCACCACCTGCGCACCTTTAGCGCGGGCTTCGTCCACCATCTTCTGCATGTTTTCGTCTTGAATGCCAAAGGCCCAATCGGCCACCATGTAGCGCGGGTTGGCAATCGGTGTGTAGGGAAATGCTTGGCCGATGATCGCACAAGGCACACCGTTCATTTCGCGAATGACATAGGGCTTGAAAACCTGGTCACCAAAGTCTTGGGTCTTGATGTTTTGCGCCACAAAGTCGACCTTGCCAGCAAAGTCTTTGTTCACAATTTCTTGCACGCGCTCCATGCCGTAGGTGAATTCCCAGTGACCAGTCATCACGTCGACGCCGAGCAATTTACAGGCGTCAACCATGTCTTGGCCGTTGGTCCACAACGATGTGGCAGAGCCTTGCCAGGTATCGCCACCGTCGAGCAATAGCGCGCCAGGGCGGCTGGCTTTGAGACGCTTGACCAAGGTGGCCAAATGCGCGAAGCCACCCACTTTGCCGTAACGCTTGGCGGCCACTTCAAAGTTCAAATAGCTCATGCCATAGGCTTCGGCGCTGCCAGGTCGCACGCCTGCAGTTTTGAGCAAATGCTCGCCCACCAAATGAGGCAACTGGCCTTTCATGCTGCCGATGCCAAGGTTGACACTGGGCTCGCGGAAATAGATGGGTTTCAACTGCGCGTGGCAGTCGGTCATGTGCAGAAATGACACTTGACCAAACTTTGGAATGTCATACAGACCATGCGCCGCCGCACCAGCATCAGACTGTGCAAAGGCATTCATATTGAG
>CANCGU010000057.1 GCA_947377705.1 Comamonadaceae bacterium | reverse complement strand
ACACAACGGCTTGGGTGAGGTGGGCTCAGCTCAGTATTTCCAAGCGCTGGCCGCCAAGGCCGAGCCCGATGTCCGCATGAACCCCTTGCTCCTCAAGCCCGAGGCTGACACGCACAGCCAAGTGGTGTTGCTGGGCGAGGTGAACAACGGACTAACGAACACACCCTGGCGTGGCCGCAGCGAAAAAGTGTGGCCGCAGATCGCGGCATCTCTGGATGCCTTGCGTGCTGAAAACGATGTGGTGGTGATTGAGGGCGCAGGCTCACCCGCAGAAATTAACCTCATGGCCAACGACATCGTCAACCTGCGCGTGGCGCGTCATGCCGATGCGCGGTGCTTGTTAGTGACTGACATCGACAAAGGTGGGGCCTTTGCCCACTTGTATGGCACATGGGCGTTGCTGCCCCCCGAAGATCAAGCGCGCATCAGCGGCTTTGTGTTGAACAAGTTTCGAGGTGACGCGTCCTTGCTCGCACCCGCACCCCAGATGTTGCAAGACCTCACGGGGGTGCCCACTGTGGCCGTGCTGCCCATGTGGTGGCAACATGGGCTGCCTGAAGAAGACGGTGTATTTGATGACCGCAGTCGCGCCACAGGTGTGGTGAACAAAACTGTGGCCGTCATTGCCTACCCACGTATCAGCAACCTCGACGAATTCCAGCCGTTGAAGAACGTGCCCGGCATTCGTCTGCTGTGGGCGCGTAGTCCTGCCGATTTGGCCGGTTTGCAAGCCAGTGATTGGGTCATCTTGCCCGGCTCAAAACACACCAGCAGCGACCTCGCTTGGCTGCGCACACAAGGCTTAGATGCTGCCATTGCCAAACACGCGGGGCAGGGTGGGCCAGTGTTGGGCATTTGCGGCGGTTTGCAAATGTTGGGTGAAGCTTTGATTGACACACACGGCATTGATGGCAACGCACCAGGTTTGGGTCTGCTGCCTGTGGTCACCCAATTTGCCGCTGACAAAACCGTGCAGCGCACGAGTGCCAAGTTTGGCGAGCTGCATGGTGCATGGTCTGCGTTGTCGGGCGTGCATGTCAATGGCTACGAAATTCACCACGGTCAAACACAAGCCCACACCGCCATGGCTGCGGCAGGACAGGTGGCGCATGAAGTGATGCAAGGCTTGGCTTGGCAAAACGATGTCGGCAACGTGATGGGCTCGTATCTACACGGTTTGTTTGAAGAGCCAACTGTGCTGCAAGCCTTGTTTGGCGCGTCAACACCCACACTAGAAACCGTGTTTGAAGGCTTGGCCGATTACCTCGACCAACACATGAGCACCGATGTGCTCAACGACCTCATCGCATAAGCGGTTTAGGGCTTGGTCGTTTTTGGCTTGAAGCCGCAAAACTCAGACACGCCACATTGCCAACACAGCGGTTTGCGCGCTTGACACACATAGCGGCCATGCAGGATGAGCCAGTGGTGCGCGTCCACCAAATACGCCGCCGGAATACGCTTCATCAGTTGCATCTCCACTGCCAGCGGCGTTTTACCCGGGGCCAAGCCTGTGCGGTTGCCCACGCGGAAGATGTGCGTGTCCACCGCCATGGTGGGTTCACCAAAGGCCACGTTCAACACCACGTTGGCGGTTTTACGGCCCACACCGGGCAGGGCTTCAAGTGCTTCGCGGGTACGCGGCACTTTGCCCTGATGTTGATCGACCAAGATGCGGCAGGTTTGCATCAGGTGTTTGGCTTTGCTGTGGTACAGGCCAATCGTCTTGATGTAGCCCTCAAGGCCTGCGAGGCCGAGGCCCAAAATTTGTTCCGGTGTGTTCGCCACCGCAAACAGCTTGCGGGTGGCCTTGTTCACACCCACATCGGTGGCTTGGGCACTCAGCAGCACAGCGGCTAATAACTCAAACACGCTGGTATATTCCAACTCGGTATTGGGCTGCGGATTGGCTGCTTTCAGCGTCGCGAAAAAAGGCTCAATGTGCTGTGTTTTCATCTGTCCATTATTCCCCACACTATGCAATTCGCCGACCGCCTCAACAACGTTGAAACTTCCGCCATCCGTGAACTGTTCAAACTGCTGGGCAAGCCCGGCATCATCAGCTTTGCCGGCGGCTTCCCCGACAGCGCCATGTTTGATGTGGACGGTATTCGCGAAGCCAGCAACGCGGCCCTCACCCAAGAGCCGGGCGCGGCGCTGCAATACGGTGCCACCGAGGGATACAACCCACTTCGTGAACAACTCGCTGCCTTCATGGCCAGCAAAGGCGTGAAAGACTTAGACGCCAACGGCCTCATCGTCACCACCGGCAGCCAACAAGCACTGGATCTGATTGCCAAAACTTTGCTCAACCCAAACGATGTGGCCTTGGTCGAAGGCCCCACCTTCTTGGCCACCATTCAGTGTTTCCGTTTGTACGGCCCGCAAGTGGTGGGCGTGCCCATCGACGCGCACGGCGTGCAAGTGGACAAGCTCGAAGAAATGATGGTGCAACACAAGCCCAAGCTGGTGTACCTCATCCCTACCTTTGGCAACCCCAGCGGAGCCACCTTGAGCCTTGAGCGTCGTTTGCGGGTGCTTGAGCTCGCCATGAAATACAAAACCGTGGTGGTGGAAGACGACCCCTATGGCGACCTGTACTTTGGCGAAGCGCCACCACCTTCGTTGCTTGCTTTGAGCGACCAAGTGCCGGGCAGCCGTGAGTGGTTGATTCACTGCGGTTCGCTCAGCAAAGTGTTATCACCAGGTCTGCGTGTGGGCTGGATGATTGCGCCACCCGAGTTGTTGGCCCGCGCCACCATGTGCAAGCAGTTCAGCGATGCACACACCTCCACCTTCGCGCAAGCCACTGCCGCGCACTACCTCAAAGCAGGTCGCATGCCCGCTACCTTGGCGCATGTGCGCAGCGTCTACGCCGAGCGCGCACAAGCCATGGGAGATGCCTTGAAGCGCGAACTTGGCGATGCCTTGACCTTCACCCAGCCGCAAGGTGGTTTGTTCTTCTGGGCCAACCTCACAGGCGTTGGCGGCAAAGTGAAAGATGGTGCTGAGTTAGCCAAACGCGCCATTGAAAAAGGCGTGGCTTTTGTGCCGGGTGCGCCGTTTTTTGCGAACCACCCAGACACCACAGCGATTCGTTTGAGCTTTGCGACGGCGGATGTGGAGAAGATCAAAGAAGGCATTGCCCGTTTAGGGCAGGCGTTGTAGCGCGGCTCAACACATCAAAGCGATTGGATCCATCGGGTGCACGACGATCAAATGTTTCGTACGGAGAGAACACTGCCGTTCTCGCCCCAAACGGTGTACAACGCGTTCGCGTCAGCAGAAGTGTTGGCCACTTGGTGGGGGCCCGACGGGTTCACCAATGAATTCGACACGATTGCGAACCATTTTTCACACTTTCGGTGCAATTCACAGCAGCCAACGATGGCACGCATGTGTTGTGGGAGCAAGTGTTCGATGATGTGCAGGTTGCTCGAGCTGTTCGAGTGCGTGTAGGGCCTGCCAATGAGCAGAATCTTGATCGATTGACGCGAACGCTTGAACGTGTGACCCCCTAGTTCTCTAGCTTTTTAATCGGCCTTGAAGCCCGTCGCTGCAACCGCCTTGCCCCAAGTGACCGTGTCCGCTGCGATGATGCGTGCAAACTCTTCGCGGCTGGTACCCGTCACGCGAAAGCCTGAATCTTCTAATTTTGTTTTGGTGTCTGCTGCTTTCACCGCTTTTTGAATGTCAGCACTTAGCTTCGTCAGCACATCTGCAGGCACTTTAGAGGGTGCCACGATCCCAAACCAAGACGAAAACTCGAGGTTGTTGTAACCCTGTTCCTTGATCGTGGGCACGTCAGGCAGCGTGCTGGTGCGCGTTGCGCCTGTGCTACCCAGTGCTACCAACTTACCTGATCTGACGTTGGGCGCGGCCAAGCCCACGCTGGCAAACACACCTTGCACATCACCGCTGAATAAACCACCGAGTGCATCGGCCGTGGTGCGAAAGTGAACAGCTTCGGGTTTTTGCTTGATGGCCTCACCAAACATGTAGGCACCGAAATGGCCGGGTGTACCTGCGCCAAAGGTTGCCATGAAGAGGCCCTTTTGTTGCTGGGTCCACGCCGCAAATTCTTTGACATTCTTGGCGGGTACTTTCTGCGGATTGACCAGCAGCACAAAGTCGGCGCTGACCACTTGGCTCACGGCTGCAAAATCTTTCGCCGGGTCATAAGGCAACTTGTTGTAGCTGCTGGGCGCAATACTCAGTTGTCCGGTTTCGCCCAGCATTAAGGTGTAGCCATCGGGCGTGGCACGGGCCGCTTCGCTGGCAGCAATCAAGCCACCGGCGCCGGGCTTGTTGTCCACGATGACACCCATATTATTCCAACCTTCGGAAAGCTTTTGGGCCAGCAAGCGCGCCACAATGTCTGGGCCAGTTCCCGCTGGGAAGCCCACAATGATTCTGACAGGGCGCGTAGGGTAGTTGGGTTCAGCCGATGCTCCGATGCTTGCGCCTAATGCGGCCAAGCTCATGCCAACGATTAAGCTGCGACGTGCGAATTCTTTTTTCATGTGTGTCTCCTCAGGGGGTGGTTTGTTTTTAGAAAAATTGGGTTGGGTCAGCTGACTTCAAAAAAGCGCATGACCACTCGGTCTGGGTGCCGCGCCCCTGTGCCAATGAACAAACGTTCACTGATCCACGACAGGGCGGAGGATGCGGTTTCAAACCTTGGCGTGCAACGGAAGTAAACCGCTTCAGGGTTGACCACCTCTCCTTTGATGAGCTTGGCCATCACCTCGGGGGAGGCGGTGCGAATGGCGTGGTTTTGTACATAAATTACATCACCGGCATCTGTCTCTAAGGCATAGCGCGCATCCAGTTCCGCCATTTGATCCGTCACGATCAGCTGAAAATCTGCACCGCCTGGCAGTACGCGTGCAGTCCAACCGTCGCCCTTGACGCTGCCACCCAAGATGGGGATGAGCCGACGTGTGCCGTGAATCGTTTGACCCACTTCGATAGGCTTGGCGACTTCCACCGACAGATCGGCGAAAAATTTGAGTTCTGGCGTTGGTAAATCATGCATAGAACAAAGGGTAATCCCAATAGGGCCAAGTCGATGTCATCCCTTAGGATGACAGCCACAAAATCTACGAATTTTAAAAATGCGTCAATGGAATTTGCACTCGCCAGCAACCCATGTCCAGGCGTTGGACGGCTTGATTGGTTTGATGGGCCAAAAAGACTTTGAAGCTCAATTTCTGTCGCATCTGCAAGATGTTGTGCCTGCGGCGTCATACTCGATTTACAGAACAGGACGCCAGTGCGTGCCAACGCGTTTCATGTCCGCAAGTTGGGGTGTGCTCGACACGACCCAAGCCTGCTGGAACGCCTATTTGTCGGGACCGCAAAAGAATGACCAGACTTTGGCAGCCCCAGTGATAGAAAGTGGCAACGCCATGCTGTGCCACATCACCGACAAGGAAATCCCAGCGCAGCACAAGGCGCTGGTTTACGAGCCACACGGCATGAAGGAGCGTCTGTCTGTGATTCAGCAAGAAGCGGCTTCTATTTTTGCAATTAACTTTTATCGGCATGTGCATCAGCGTCCCTTCACGGATACACATTTGTCAGACTTGGCCTCTTTGGCACCCGTACTGCTCACGCTGGTTCAAAAGCAAATTGCGTTGTCTGGACCACAGACTGCGACATCCGTGCGAGATGTGCATCATTGGGTTGATAAGCTAAGAACACTGAATTCAACACTGACAGAACGTGAGGTGGACGTGTGCGCGCGTCTGCTGACGGGGATGACACAAGACGGCGTTGCTGTTGATTTAGGTTTGTCGTTGGCGACAGTTAAAACCTATCGAAACAGAGCGTTTGCACGGTTGGGTATTCACTTCAAGAATCAGCTGTTTTCGCTATTTCTGCATTAGATTCGGTAAGGTGTATTCACCAGCGAAAAAGGCTGCTCATGAGCAGCCTTTTTGCTTTGATGCAGCTTTAGGATTAACCCGTAACAGCTTGATAAGCCGCCGTATCCATCAGCCCATCCAACTCAGCCGCGTTGCTGAGCTTGACCCGATAAAACCAACCCGCACTCTCGGGGTCGCTGTTGGCCAGCGAAGGGTCGGCGCGCAGGGCTTCGTTGGTTTCCAAAATTTCCACACTCGCGGGCATGTGTACATCGGCGGCGGCTTTGACCGACTCAACCACACCGGCCACGGTGCCTTGTGCAAAGGTTTTGCCAACTTCTGCGAAGTCAATAAACACGATGTCGCCCAAGGTGTCTTGGGCGTGTTGTGTGATGCCCACCCAAGCGGTGTCGCCTTCAAGGCGAACCCAGGTGTGTTCTGCGTGATATTTGTTCATGGTGTTTACATACCGCTGTAGTTGGGGCCGCCACCGCCTTCAGGCGTGACCCACACGATGTTTTGTGTGGGGTCTTTGATGTCGCAGGTTTTGCAGTGCACGCAGTTTTGCGCGTTGATTTGCAAGCGATCGGTGTTGTCGTCGTTTTTCACAAACTCGTACACACCCGCTGGGCAATAGCGGCTCTCGGGGCCAGCGTATTTGGCCAGGTTGATGCTCACAGGCACGGACGCGTCTTTGAGCGTCAAGTGCGCGGGTTGGTTTTCTTCGTGGTTGGTGTTGCTGATGAACACGCTGCTCAAGCGGTCAAACGTGAGTTTGCCGTCTGGCTTGGGGTAGTTGATTTGGGCGTGCTGTGCGGCAGGTTCTAAGCTGACATGGTCGGCTTTGCTGCCGTGCAGTGTCCAAGGAGGTGTGTCGATGCCGAGTTTGGGTAGCAGCCAATGCTCGATGCCGGTCATCAAGGTGCCAACCAGCATGCCTTTTTTGAACCACAGTTTGAAGTTGCGGTATTGGTTGAGTTCTTGGCTCAGCCAGCTCTTTTCAAACGCGGCAGGGTAGGCGCTCAGTTCATCGTTGGCGCGTCCTGCGGACACAGCCTCATAGGCAGCGTCAGCAGCCAACATGCCGCTCTTGATGGCGGCGTGGCTGCCTTTGATACGGGCGGCATTCAAGTAGCCCGCATCGCAACCAATCAGTGCGCCGCCTGGAAAAACCGTTTTGGGCAACGCTTGTGGTGTGCCGTTATTGATGGCGCGTGCGCCGTAGCCAATGCGTTTCGCGCCTTCGAGGTGAGCTGCAATGGCTGGGTGTGTTTTCCAGCGTTGCATTTCTTCAAAGGGGCTGAGCCATGGGTTTTTGTAGTCGAGGCCGAGCACAAAACCAAGGGTGACTTTGTTGTCTTCGAGGTGGTACAAAAAACCGCCGCCAAAGGTGTCGTCTTGCATGGGCCAGCCAGAAGTGTGCACCACCAAACCGGGTTTGGCTTTGGATGGGTCCACTTCCCACAACTCTTTGATACCGATGGCATAGCTTTGCGGGTCGCGGCCTTCGGTCAAGTTGTATTTGGCAATCACTTGTTTGCCCAAGTGACCGCGTGCGCCTTCAGCGAAGATGGTGTACTTGGCGTGCAACTCCATGCCGAGTTGGAAGTTATCGGTGGGTTCGCCGTCTTTGCCCACGCCGAGGTTGCCAGTGGCCACGCCTTTGACGCTGCCATCGTCGTTGTAAAGCACTTCAGCCGCTGTGAAGCCTGGAAAGATTTCCACGCCAATCGATTCAGCGTGTGCCGCCATCCACTTCACCACGTTGCTGAGTGACACCACGTAGCAGCCGTCGTTGTGGAAGTTGCGGGGCATTAACCAGCTGGGCACGCGGCTGGTGCCAGTTTCGGTCAGCGTCAGCAAGTCGTCGCCTGTGACTTCTTGGCTCAGGGGGCAGCCGAGTTCTTTCCAGTTGGGGATGAGCTCAGTCATGGCCTTGGGGTCCATCACGGCACCCGACAAAATGTGCGCGCCAGGCTCTGAGCCTTTTTCTAGTACCACGACGGAAACGTCGTTGCCTTTTTCAGCGGCGAGTTGTTTGATGCGGATGGCCGTGGCCAAACCACCGGGCCCGCCGCCAATCACGACCACGTCGTATTCCATGGCTTCGCGTGGGCCGAACTGGGCGAGGATTTCTTCTTGTGTCATGTGTCTTGTCTCAGTCTGTTGTCAGAGGTGAGACAGATTTTAGGGCCTGCCAACAACGCACTTGTCATAATGAAATAACTCAACATTCAGGGGGCGTACATGGCATACAGCATGGATTTGTCGGGCCGGGTGGCTTTGGTCACCGGTGCATCCAGTGGTTTGGGGGCGCAATTTGCCCGTACCTTGTCACGCGCAGGGGCTGCCGTGGTGCTGGCCAGCCGACGCATGGAAAAGCTCAAAGAGCTTCGCGCTGAGCTGCAATCCGAAGGGGGCGATGCCCATGTGGTGAGCTTGGACGTGACCACCTTAGGCAGCATCAAATCTGCTGTGGCCCATGTGGAGACCGAGGTTGGCAGCATTGACATCTTGGTCAACAACTCAGGCGTCAGCACCACACAGCGCGTGCAGGATGTGACTGAACAAGACTTTGACTTCACTTTCAACACCAATGTGAAGGGCTCGTTTTTTGTGGCCCAAGAAGTGGGCAAGCGCATGCTGGCCCGCGCCAAGGGCGCAGCGCCCGGCACCTACACGGGCGGGCGCATCATCAACATTGCCTCCGTGGTGGGCTTGAAAGCCTTGCCGCAAATTGCACCTTATGCCATGAGCAAAGCTGCGGTGATTCAAATGACCAAGGCCTTGGCCTTGGAGTGGGGGCGTTTTGGTATCAACGTCAACGCGATTTGTCCCGGCTACATCAGCACCGAAATGAATGAGCACATTTGGAGCACAGAGGCGGGCCAAAAGTTGGTGAGCATGCTGCCGCGCAAGCGTGTGGGCCATCCGCAAGATTTAGATGCTTTGCTGGTGCTGCTCGCGAGCGCCGAGAGTTCTTTCATTAACGGCGCCATCATTTCGGCCGACGACGGGTTTGCACTATGAGATACGAAATTCCAGAAAAGAAAAAATTGGTGTACGAATGCACCATTCCTATGCGCTGGGGCGACATGGATGCGATGGGCCACATCAACAACACGATTTACTTTCGCTACCTCGAAATTGCGCGTGTCGATTGGTTACACCAGTTCGATGCAGCCCCCGGCCCCAAGGGCGAAGGCCCCGTGATCGTGAATGCGTTTTGTAACTTTTACAAGCAACTCGAATACCCGGGCGATGTCTTGGTGAAGATGTATGCCAGCGACCCGGGACGCACCACCTTTGAAACTTGGGCGACGATGGACCAAGCTGCTAACCCTGGCGAAATTTACGCTGCAGGCGGTGCCACCACCATTTGGGTAGATTTCCCCAAGAAAAAAGCGGTGGATTTGCCTGACTGGTTGCGCGAGATCGTCACGCTTTAATGGGCTGATGGCGCAGTGGCTGCATCGAGCCGTGTGAGCCACAGCAATGCGGCGTTGCGATCAGCGCCGCACATGTCAACCGAGGGCTGCAAGCCACCACAAAAAGCGGGTCTTTCAGTTTGACCAAATACCGCACAGCGCATGTCGGGCAACAGCTGCACGCAAGGTACGCCAGCCGGTTTGCCCTGCGGCATGCCGGGTAGAGGGCTGGTGATGGAGGGCGCGATGCAGCACGCGCCACATCCGCTGCGGCATTCCATTTATTTTTGTTTGGGTACGCGACCCATCAAGTAAAACTCTGGGTTGGGCATCATGCCGCTGAAGCTAGCCATGCGGTTGCTCAAGCCAAAGAAGGCAGTGATTGCCGCAATATCCCAAATGTCTTCGTCATTGAAACCATGCGCATGCAAGGGGGCGAAGTCTGTCTCGTCAATCAAGTCGCTGTGCAGGCACACCTTCATGGCGAAGTCGAGCATCGCGCGTTGGCGTGGGGTGATGTCGGCTTTGCGGTAGTTCACCGCCACTTGGTCTGCGACCAAGGGTTTCTTTTCGTAGATGCGCAAAATGGCGCCGTGTGCCACCACGCAATACAAGCAGTGGTTGGCCGCGCTGGTGGTGGTGACGATCATTTCTCGGTCACCTTTGGTGAGGTTGCTGTCGCGCCCCACAGACTCCGGCACCATCAACGCATCGTGGTACGCAAAAAAGGCACGCCATTCGGCGGGCCGTCGGGCTAATCCCAAGAACACATTGGGTACAAATCCAGCTTTTTCTTGGACCTCCAAAATCTTGGTGCGCAGGTCTTCGGGCAAGTCTTTCAGCTCTGGGGCGAGGTAGCGGTTCATGGGGAGGTCTCCAGGGTTTTGTGGGTTTGCGGTGGCTAAGGTCTTAGCCCACCACCAACTTGTGTACCAAGTCTGCGGTAGTGGACGCTTTGTATTTGCGCATCAGCTTGGCGCGGTAAATCTCGACCGTGCGGTGGCTGATGCCGAGTGCTTTGCCAATCTCTTTGGAGGTCATGCCCTCCATCAAAAAAGCGGCAACTTCGCGCTCGCGTGCGGTCAGTTCGGTGCGAACAGGGCGGGTGGCACTGAGGTCTTCAAAACTCCAAATGCCTGCCTCGTGCGGGGAAGCTCGGTTCAGGGCCCGTCCTGTGACATGACACCAAAAAGGCTCGCCTTTGAGGCGACCATCAATGCGCTTCATCACACGGTCATCAGCATAAAGACCTTTGTCGTTCAGGCTCAGTTCAATGCGTACCCCTGTCCGTTCGTATTCATCGGCACTGGGGTAGAGCACTTGAAACGATTGACCTATCAGCTGCTCGCGTGTGGCGCCAAACATGTCGCACACATGTTGGTTGCAGTCCACCATGGTGCGGTTGCGCGAGAGCACCAGCCCGACAGGGGCGAGGTCAAAGGCCTGGCGATAGTCAAGAGAAACGGGCAAGGGCATGTGCAAAACTCGGGGGTCTGTGCTTACGGAAAACTACGTATTTGGTTACGTAGTATCGTAGCGCTACTCTGTTGCACTTTTTGGAGCATCCCTTGAATAAAGTTTTTCCTTCTGCTGCTGACGCGCTCAAAGACATCGTGACTGATGGCCAATTGATGGCTGTGGGTGGCTTTGGTTTGTGTGGCATTCCTGAAGCCTTGATTGACGCCTTGCGCGACACAGGCGTGAAGGACTTGACCGTGATTTCCAACAACGCAGGCGTGGACGGTTTTGGTTTGGGCAAATTGCTCGACACCCGTCAAATCAAAAAGATGATTTCCAGCTACGTAGGCGAGAACAAAGAGTTCGAGCGCCAATACCTGTCTGGCGAGCTGGAGTTGGAATTTACACCGCAAGGCACCCTGGCTGAAAAGCTGCGTGCTGGCGGCGCGGGCATTCCCGCCTTTTTCACCAAAACCGGTGTGGGCACCTTGGTGGCGGAGGGAAAAGAACTGCGCGATTTTGATGGCGAAACCTATGTGATGGAGCACGCGTTGGTGCCCGAAATCTCGCTTATCAAAGCCGATGTGGCTGACCGCTCAGGCAACCTGCGCTTCAATATGACGGCTCGCAACTTCAACCCCGCTGCGGCCACCGCTGGCAAGATTTGTGTGGTCGAAGTCGAGCGCATTGTGGCCACAGGCGAGCTGGCCCCTGATGACATTCACTTGCCCGGCATTTATGTGCATCGCATCGTGCACAACCCCACGCCCGAGAAGCGCATTGAAAAGCGCACCACCCGCGACCGTAAATAAGGAATAGACATGGCTTGGACTCAAGACGAAATGGCCGCACGCGCGGCAAGCGAACTGCAAGACGGTTTTTATGTGAACCTCGGCATTGGTATTCCCACGCTGGTGGCTAACCATGTGCCTGACCATGTAGAGGTTTGGCTGCAAAGCGAAAATGGCATGCTCGGCATTGGTCCGTTTCCTTACGAAGATGAAGTCGATGCCGACCTCATCAACGCAGGTAAACAAACGGTGACCACCATCAAAGGTTCAGCCATTTTTGGCAGCGATCAATCGTTCGCCATGATTCGCGGCGGCAAGATCAACCTCTCCATCCTTGGCGCGATGCAAGTGAGTGAGAAAGGCGATTTGGCCAACTGGATGATTCCCGGCAAGATGATCAAAGGCATGGGCGGTGCGATGGACTTGGTCGCAGGTGTGAAGCGCGTGATCATCTTGATGGAACATGTGGCTAAGAAAAAAGACGGCACCGAAGATTTGAAAATCCTGAAAGACTGCACCTTGCCTCTCACAGGCGTGGGCGTGGTGGATCGCATCATCACGGACTTGGCTGTGATGGACGTGGTGCCTGAAGGCTTGAAAGTCATTGAGCTAGCACCCGGCGTGACCCGCGAGTTCCTGCAAAGCAAGACAGGCGTGACTTTGATTTAATTCAGCGCTGAACTACCGAAAAAGCCGCTCAGTTGAGCGGCTTTTTTATTTGGAGCGGGTGATGGGAATCGAACCCACGTTATTTGCTTGGGAAGCAAGAGTCCTACCATTGAACGACACCCGCATTAGCTTAGATTGTAGGGGTGGAAGATCTGGTCAATGGCCACACACCAGGGA
>CANCGU010000056.1 GCA_947377705.1 Comamonadaceae bacterium | reverse complement strand
CAGGACTTTGTAAATTGGGTTTTCATCGACTTGCTGCTACGCAACCAGCCTTTGGCCAGCAATGGGCTGGACTGCATGAAAGCATCGGCTTGAGATTTGGTTTCAAAAGGCCCAGCCACCAAAATGACATAACGTTTGCCTGTGTCTTTGTGGCGAGCACGCAGAATGCGGGCCTGGGCATAAACCGCATTGCTACGCTGAAAGCTACGCATTTCATCTGGCGTGTCCATGGCCGCAAGCTGCACCACATAGCCATTGGCGGGCAATTGGTTCACCCAAGCCTCATCCGAGTTGGGTTCTGACTTGGCTTCAGGCTTGGCTTCAGGTTTGACCGCGATAGGCTCAACCATCGCAGGCTCCGATGCCACGGCAGAAGCCGGCGCACTGGCGACGGAGGCCATCGCCGCCGCTTGGCTTGCCACGCGTGCAGCATCACTCGCCATGGAAGCTGCGAGCTCTGCAGTGGCCAAAGCATCGGCACTTGCCGCCGCAGAAGCAGCAGCGGCTGCTGCCAAAGCGCTCGCGGCTTCCTCCGGTGCAGCCACAGCAGGCGTGCCACGCAGCATGTATTTCTTCAAGGACTCGGCCTCTTCAAGCACCAAATCTTTGTACATCAGGCCAAATACACCGATGGACATCAGCAGGACCAGCAGCAACCAACCTGCGCGTGACTGACGCGCCGGACGTTTGAAAAGATCAGCATCTGTCGGCGTAGGCAATCCCGCAGCCAAGGGCTGCGCAGGCGCACTCAAGGTCGGCTCGCGCAAAGTATCGGGCACCGTCGGGGGCAATGCTACAGCGGCAGGCGTTGGGGCCGACGGGGACGACACCGGCACAAAAGCAGGCAAGGGCTCTGTGTCCAATTGAGGCTCTTGCTTTTTGCCAAAACCAGGCACACGCCAAGCTGTTTTGGTGGGAAGGTTGAGCAGCTTTGACACAGAGCTCACCTCGTCACTGAGCGTGGGAGGCTCAGGCAAGAAAGAGGGCTCAATCAAAGTGGGTTCGGGATCGGGGGTTGTGGCCACCCAATCGGTGAGTTGCTTTTTCGGCTCGCCCGCTTCGGTTTCGACTTCCCATTTCAGCAAATTCTTACCAAAAGCGTCTAGCTTGCTTTGGTGATTGCCAGCACTGTTGATCAGCAAGATCACACTGATGTTGCCGGCAGGAAAACCATTCACCAAACGCGCCAACAGTTGCAACTCAAAATCTTGCATCAAGATGGAATCGCGAAACACCAAGAAACGTCGGGGGGCGTGTTTTTTGTCTTTCTCCAGCGCTTGGTCCAGCGTGATTTCAGACAAGATTTCGTTGAACTTTTGAACCAAACGCTCAGAGTTGGTAGAGCTGCACCACTCAATGTGGCTTTCGCCCTTGGCTCGCAGACGTTCCTCAAACAAACTGCCGTAGTAGTCGAGCACCCTTTCGTGGTTGCTCAACACGGCAAGATTGATACTGCCTTCGGTCAAAGACTTCAGGAGTATTTCAAATCGCAACCTGTCACCGGGGCTTTGGTAGATGTCTGTCATGCGGGCTCAAACTTAGGTCTTAAGAGTTCATCAAAGCGCCGCTCGAGTCGAACTTCATCTCGTCTGGAACGGAGGGCGATGGTTTGACCACTTCCTGGCCACGACCATAAGACTGGTTCAGGCTGAACACATAGGCAATGACCTGCGCAACAGCGTGGTACAGCGCCTCTGGAATCGGATGATCCAGCTTGGTCGTGAAGTATAAGGCGCGAGCCAGTAAAGGCGCCTCAAAAATATAAACATTGTGCTCTTTGGCTTCCTCACGAATACGGGCTGCCAAGCCGTCTTCACCCTTGGCAATCAAGAGCGGTGCCCCATCACCCATGGGGTCGTAAGACAAGGCGACTGCGAAGTGCGTGGGGTTGGTGATGACCACATCGGCATCTTTGACCTTGCCCATCATTTTGTTGTTCAAGATTTCACGTTGGCGACGACGAATTTGGCCTTTCACCTCGGGGTTACCTTCCGAGTTTTTCATCTCGTCGCGCACCTCTTGTTTGGTCATCTTCAACTTTTTGTTGAGCTGATGGCGTTGCAATGGCACATCCACCAAAGCAACCAAGACCAACCCTAGGCTGAGCCAAAAACAGGAATCCACAATGATGGTGCCAGCGACCTTCATGGCCGGGTTCAAATCCATCTGCGAGATATGGGTCAGGTCTTGCAAATTGTTCATGACCGAGACCAGCAAAATAGCGCCGACAACGCAAAACTTGATGAGTGCTTTACCCAGGTTGATAAACGCCTCTGGACCAAAAGCCCGCGCCAAACCCGACATTGGGTTGAGTTTGTTGAAGTTGGGCAAGATCATCTTGGGCGAAAAGATGAAGCCGCCTGCCAAAGTGGTGGACAAAACAGCAATCACATAAAGAATTGCCAACAAGGGCAACACAATCAAAAAGCCATCCACCACAGAGCTACCAAAAATAGCAGGCAGTAGCTCTGGCTTGTCAGTGATGCGTCGGTCAAACTGCAACTGGTGCTTGAACAAGTCGCTCATGCTGTTGAATAGGTGTTGCCCCATCATGCTGAAAAACAGGGTCGCGATCACCATCATGGCCGCAGGGGCGAGTTCTTGCGAGCGTGCGATTTGTCCGTCTTCACGGGCTTTCTTGAGCCGCTGCGCCGTCGGTTCTTCGGTTTTGTCTTGGCCGCTTTCTTCCGACATGTCAGCCTCCTAAATACGAACGCAGCATGACAAAGGCCTGCGTCCATACCCAATCAATGCGGGCCACGTTGTTGCCCATCGAAAACATCATGACGATGAAGCCCGTCAAGATCAGCGCGGGAAAACCCACCGTGAAAATATTCAAACTCGGTGCGGCGCGTGCCACAAAGCCCAAACCCACGTTGATGAAAAGCAAGGTCATCATGACAGGCAGCGCAATCAACAAAGCGCCCAAAAACATCATCGAGCTCCAGTTGATCATCTTGCCCAACATATCTTGGCTAAAAAATTCTTGCCCGATCGGAATGAGTTTGAACGACTCCAGCACCAAGCCAAACACGATCAAATGTCCTCCCATGCCCAAGAAGATGAGGGTGCCCATGATGTTGAACAACTGAGACAACACGGGCACGCTGCCCATATTGGGGTCGACCATGTTGGCCATGGACAAACCCATCGAGCCCGACATGGCTTGCCCGGCCACCACCAAAGCAGCAGAGGCCACTTGAAACACCAAACCCATGGTCAAGCCAATCAAGATTTGGCGTGAAATTTCCATCAAACCATCCGCTGTGACCGGATCAATTTTTGGAATATCAATTTGCTGGGTGACAAAAAATGCCATCGCAAACGCCAAAGTGATTCGGATGCGCATATTGACGGCGCGAATTGAAAAAATAGAGGTGAACGCCAAAAACGCAGACAAGCGAAGCATTGGCCAAATAACGACCAAAAACTTGTCTAGGATTTCAATGAGCGAGGCGTTCATGGCTGTGCGTGTTTACATGAACAAGCTAGGGATGCGGGTAAAGATGCCTTTGGTGTAGTCCACCATGGTGTTGATCATCCAACCCCCCGCCAATGACATGGTGATGCCAACGGCCAAAATTTTCGGGATGAAGCTCAAGGTTTGTTCGTTAATGGATGTGGCGGCTTGAAAAATACCCACCACCAAACCGACGATCAATCCCACACCCAACAAAGGGCCTGAAATGATCATCGTCATCCACAACGCTTGACGTGCCAAATCGACCACTGCTGCGCTATCCATACTCGTACCCCTTAGAAAACAAAGCTGTTGGCCAACGAAGCCATCAACAGCGTCCAACCATCAATCAGCACGAACAGCATGAGCTTGATCGGCATCGAAATAATCATGGGCGACAACATCATCATGCCCATCGACATCAGCACGCTGGCCACGATCAAGTCGATCACCACGAACGGGATGTAAATCAAGAAACCAATCGTGAAAGCACTTTTGATTTCAGATGTGATGAACGCAGGCATCAAGGTGGTGAATGGCACTTGCGTGGCATCCGTCAACTCACGGCGGTTAGAAATTTGCATGAACATGGCAATGTCATCTTCACGGGTTTGCTTGGTCATGAAGTCACGCACAGGCACTTCAGCTTTGATCAAGGCTTTGTCAAAGTCGAGGTTGCCATTCATGTACGGACCCAGCGCATCTTTGTAGACCGTTTCAAAGACCGGCGACATGATGAAGAAGGTCAAAAACAATGCCAAACCGACCAACACGGTGTTGGGTGGAGTTTGTGCAGTACCAATGGCTTGACGCAAGATCGAGAGCACGATGATGATGCGCACAAAGGACGTCATCATCATCAGCATCGAAGGCAGCAGCGTGAGCGTGGTCATCAAGCCCAGCAATTGCAAACTCATGCTGTACTGCTGGCCGCCTTTGCCAACACCGGTCACGTTGACCAGCGGAATACCTTGCGCATGCGCCATCATGGGCAGCGAAGCCAACGCCACCAGCAGCAAGCCAAGGATGACGTAGAGAATTTTTTTGGTGATGGGCTTACGCAGCATGGTGTTCCCCTTGGGTCCAAGCGTGCAATGTTTTCACCTCGGCAGGACTGACGCTGGCTAACACCATTTGGTTATCCACCTGAATCAGCACCATCTTGTGTTTCAAACTCAAGGGCAAGGCTTCGAGCACTTGAATTCGCTTGTCATCCATGCCTTTGCTTGTAAAACCACGGTTGCGCTTGACCCACCACAGGGCGCCGCACAACAGCAGCAACACGCTGAACGTGCTGGCGATGAATTGACCCCAATCGAAACTTTGCATGATGTTTTCCCTGTGCGCGATGACGGTTTTTTGACACTGGACGTGCCTATCTCTAGGGGTATTGCAAGGCGCGTGCCAGCCTCACAGCACGGTATAGTTATTTCATGCATCACCTCAAAGCCCTTCTCCTTGCCAGCCTCGTGCTCACCAGCAACCTCACGCTTGCCGCTCAGTGGACGGCGGTCGGTTTGTTTGACATCGGCACGTTTTATGTGGACACCGACAACATCACCCACGCCGGTGAGCACCACAAAGCGTGGACGATGCTGGACTACCGTGAGCCCAAGATGCACGCGCCCACAGGCAAGAGCTTCAAGTCCACCCGCATGCAAATGGAGTTCAACTGCAAAGAGCAAGCCGTGCGCACCTTGTCGCTGTCATATCACACGGGCGTACGTTTGAGCGGCGACACCTTGTCGACCGAGGGCGTGATTGGCCCCTTCGAGCCTGTACCACCCGACACCCCCATTTTTAAAATCATGCGTTTGGTCTGTTAAGTACCCCATGGGCTTGATTCGTGACGTCATTCATGCCGGCGGCACAGGCGGCCTGAGCTGGCATGTGCACGCCTATTACGCCAGCAAGCGCTGGCAACCCACACGTCAATTGATTGAGCAATTCTTGGCGCAAGTCACGCCCAAGTCAGACCACTTGCTGTTGATCGGGGGCAGTGCGGGCTGGATGATGCCGCCGAACTGGTTGTCTCGCTTTGAGCGCATTGACGCATACGACATTGACCCTTTGGCACCTGGGTTGTTCAATTGGCGTCATGGTCCTCTGCTGAAAGCGCAAGGCATCGACATACACCACCATCGCCAAGACGCACTGGCTTCGCTGCCCGACCTGCTACAACAGCATCCCAAAGCCTGTATTTGGTTTGACAATGTCTTGGGCCAACACCGTTTTCGTGTGCCTGATGTGAAACGTGCTGAACATGAGTTGGCGCAACTCAAAACTACACTCAAAGGCCGTCACTGGGGCAGCTTGCACGATGTATGGTCAGGACCCACAGATGGTCGATTGCTACCCGCTGGCTTGAATGTATGGAGCCATCACGTCACCGCCAAGCAAAGCTTAGAAGCTGCTTTCTCGCAAAAGCTCTTAACCAGCGTAGGCGCCAAGGATGCGTGGCATGACCATCTCACCAGCCAAGTGTTTTCCCCCGAAGCACAGACATCTTGGATGCCATGGGCCTTCAAACCCAACTACTGGCATTGGCTACAAGCGGGTTGGATTCACGCCTAGGGTTGCGCTGCGTTAATGTTTGAGGTTGTAGAGGGTGATGCCTGCGGCATCCATCTCTTTTTGTTCGCGCTTGCGGTGAAAGTCACGCACCGTCTTCATGTCCTGCTCGACCAACGTTTCCATTTGAATGCGTTTTTGTTCAGCCGCTTTCAACACCAAACGGGCAAGCTCTAGGGCATGCGAGGCCTCCATCAAATCAACGTCCACGCGACTGATCAGTGACTGAAGCTGCTGCATAAACCCACGAAAATTCAATGTCTCCGACATGCTGTGGGGGCGCTTTTCGGCCTCTTTGCTACGCGCAACATAGTCAACGTAAAGCAACTCCATGCGGCGACGGCTTTGCTCCAACTGCGTCACTCGGTCACGCGCCTTTATCAGTCCAGCCTGCGCCTCTTCGCATTTTTCTTTGGCTTTTTTGGCCAGCACGGGCCAGGCGGCGCGCGGCTTCATGACAACATATGGCTCAGTTGGTTACGCGTCATGGCGTAGTCTTGCCCCTTGTCCATGTCTTGCCGTAAGAAGTCGACGATTTGTTCACGCAAGCGAATGGCCTCATCCAACTCGGGGTTAGAGCCAGCTTCATAGGCGCCCACTTGCACCAAGTCTGCATTTTGTTGGTACACCGACCACAAACGTCGCAACTTATTGGATTGCTTCAACTCATCAGGGCTGACCAGTGACTGCATCACGCGTGAAATTGAACCGTTCAAGTCAATCGCGGGGTAATGCGCTTGATCAGCCAAGCGGCGCGACAACATCACTTGACCGTCCAGCGAAGCGCGTGCAATGTCCACAATGGGGTCAGAGGCGTCATCGCCTTCGGCCAGCACGGTGTAAATGGAAGTGATCGAACCATGACCGTGACGGCCCACGCCACCCCGCTCAATCAAATTGGGCAACAAGGCGAACACCGACGGGGGATAGCCTTTGGCCGTCGGCGGTTCGCCAATCGCTAAGCCAATTTCACGCTGCGCATGGGCCACACGGGTCAAGCTGTCACACAGCATCAACACGTTTTTACCTTGGTCGCGGAAATATTCGGCAATCACATGTGTCATGTGCGTCGCTTTGAGGCGAAGCACAGGCGACACGTTGGCAGGTGCGGCAACCACGACAGATTTGGCCAAACCCTCTTCACCCAATGACTCGGTGATAAAAGCCTGCACCTCGCGGCCACGTTCGCCAATCAGACCAATCACCACGATGTCGGCTTTGGTGAAACGGGTCAACATGCCCAAGAGCACACTCTTACCCACACCCGAACCCGCCACCAAACCGATGCGCTGACCACGACCAATGGTCAAGGCGCCATTGATGGCTTTGACGCCCACATCCAAAACTTCTTCAATCGGGCCACGCTCCATGGGATTGAGCGGACAACCTAAAAGGCTGAGTTGATCGGGCAGGTAAGGCATGGGCTTGCCGTCAATCGGCACACCGCGACCGTCAATCACACGCCCCAACAATTCGTTACCCAAGCGCACTTGTCCTGAGTTGGACATGATGCGCACTGTGTCGCCAGGTCCCACACCCACAGGGTCGGTGAACGGCATCAGGTACAAGGTTTTGTCATTGAAACCCACCACCTCGGCTTCGACACGATGCCCCCCCTGGCCTAGCACTTCACAACAAGCACCCAACGGGGCCATGATGCCGCGCGTCTCCAAAGTCAGGCCAACGAGGCGCACCAAGGTGCCGCTGCGTTGCGGCTCGGGGGTGCGCAGCTTGGGCAAGCTGCCTTGAACTTCTTTGGCAAAGTCGAGCATGGGTAGGGTTTTATTTCACTTCAATCATGCCGCGAATGGCGGCGGCCACTCGGCTCTGGTCTGCTTGCACCACCATGCGGACAACGCCAACTTTGTCTTCGTAGCTGTTCGCGCTGTTGAGCAATTCTGGTGGGATGGTTGGCTTTTTGGCCTTTTGCTGCTCTTTGCGAATGCGCTCTTTGATTTCGGCCAAGCTCTCGCCTTCGCGAATTTCAATTTCACCATCTGCCAAGGCCTCCTCGCCGACAGCATCGACGGGCGTATCGGCTGCGGCTTCATCCTCAACAGCCACCGCATCGGCAGGCGTCTCTTCCACAGGCGCTTCGGTGACCTCGGCAGTCTCCTCTTGCAAGGTGGTCTCAGGGACCACCTCTGCCACAGGTTCAGGCACCACTTCGGGTTCTGGCTCTGATTCGAAAACAGGTTTAGGTCTTGGTTTTTCCGGTTTTTCCAAGAGCAACATTTGGTATTTGATTTTGTCAGCACGTTGGGCTTCAAACAATTCGGCTTTGCGAATCATCTCGCGTTCAACCGCGGCGACGGCTGCTTTTTGCATGTCACTGTTCGAGGCCACTTGGCCTACCATATTGAGCACGAATGGACGCACGATGGTCACAATCACAACCATGAAAATCAAACCCATCAACAAGGTATTGATGACGTCAGGAATGAACATCGTTGTCCTCCACTTCTTCTTGCGTCTCTGAGACGGGTTGCGCCAAAGGCGACTTCTCACGCCACTCAGACACATCCACCAGCAAGGCACGCGCCAAGCCTTCAAGGCGATGTGCCACCAAATCTTCGACCACCGTGTCGTTGGCAAAGACACGTACGCTGCCGGGTTGCATGTCCTGCACAGCTTCAAGGCGCATGCCTTTGATGAAGTCAGCACTTTGCGTTTCTAAACGGTTTTTATCTTCTGGGTTGAGCTCCAACACCACCGCACCATGCACGGGGTGATCCAGCTCATCCAAGCAACGCTGAACCAAACGCTCAATCGCTTTGCTGGAGGTTTGAAGCTCACCCACCACGACCTGCTCTGCAATATGCAGGGCCAGGCGTTTGAGTGGTTCAAAAAATTTCTTAGGGTCTGCCATCAAGCCGTTCAGCTCGTTCGACGCGTTTTCAAACAATACACGCTGTGCTGCCATTTCTTCGGCCACAGCTTCACGCGCCGCTTGCTCGCCCTCTTTCAGGCCTTGTTCTTTTCCCTGCTCTAGGCCCTGCTCTAAACCTAGCCGTTGTCCCTCTTCCAGACCTTCTGCTTTACCTTGTTCAAGTCCTTTGGCTAAACCTTCGGCCATGGCCTTTTCAACCGCTTCAGCCAGCTGGGTCGCCGCTTCTTCTTGCGCTTGGGCCAAGCCTTTGGCAAATTGTTCGGTCTCACGTTGCACGACTTCTTCAGCAGAGATTCCACCCACAACAGCGGGCAACTCAGGCTCTGCTGACAATGTTGGCGTCTCTTCAACAGCTTCAGCAACGACTTCAGGTTCAACCACCTCTAGGGGCTCAACAGGCGCTGCGTCTATGGGCAGAGGTTCGACCATCACTTCATCTGGCACATCGGGATGAATCACGATGGGGTCGGCCACTTTTTCATCCGATGTGATGGGGCTGACCACCAAAGTCTCCGCCAACTCCGCTTGCGCCAAAGCGCGTTGCAGCACGGAGGGATCGACGTTGACACGCAACTTAGAGCGACGTGTCGCACCAAATGAGTCCATGACAAACGGCAAATGCGCGTTGGTCTCTGAACCAACTTGGGACGGAGATTTTTCTTCACCAAACGATTCGTTGCGGTGCTCGCCTTCTAAAAGCGCCAGCGAAGCTTGGGCTTGTGGCGACAGCGGTTGACGCATCGGCTGGTAGTGCGCAGCCGAGAATCCACCAGACTTGGCTGGATAGCCCAGGTCCGCGAATGGCTCAGGCTCATCACTGGTCCAGCTGGTTGTGGCATACCCACGGCTGCTCAGCTTTTGGGTGATGCCTGCATTGGGCTGCCAAGGAACGTCAGCCCGAACGGGATGGGGTTGATTAAACAAAGTCTGCGCCGCCCAAGATCAATTCACCTGAATCGGACAACTTACGCGCTTTGCGCATGATTTGCTTTTGCGCATCTTCCACGTCCGCCATGCGTTGTGGCCCTTTGGCCTCCATGTCATCGCGGAACATACCGCGCGCACGCTCAGACATGTTGTCAAAGAATCGTGCTTGGCAAGGTTCGCTGGCATTTTTCAAGGCCATCATCAACATGTCAGGCTCAACAGCGCGCATGAGCACTTGAATACCTTTGTTGTCCACACTGACCAAGTTCTCGAAGGTGAACATGTTGTCTTGAATCTTGAGCATCAAGTCAGGATCAATTTCGTTCAAACCGTTCATGATGCTGGCTTCCAGGGCCGTTTTGGTCAAGTTCATGATTTTGGCTGCGGCTTGAATGCCACCAAAACTCGATGACTGGGCCGACGCGTTCTTTGAGAACTGTTGCTTCATGATGGCTTCGAGTTCGGCCATCGCCGAAGGCTGGACCGTGTCCAAACTGGCCACACGTTGAATAACCTCAGGGCGGGTGTCGGGTGGCAGGTAGTTCAAAACATCCGCCGCCACTTCGCTCTCTAAGAGCGACAAGATGATGGCCACGACTTGGGGGTGTTCGCCACGGATCATGTCGGCAATGCCGCGTGCATCCATCCACGACAAAATGTCTAGCCCCTTAGTGCCTTGACCCGGCATGATGCGGCCCAACACCGAAGCCGCTTTGTCATCGCCCAGTGCCAGACGCATGACTTTTTCAACATAGTCTGCACCGCCGATGCTGACGTTGTTTTGGTTCTTCAAATGGTCGACAAATTCGTCCAGCACAAAGTTCACCGCTTCTTGCGAGAAGTTGGCCACCTGCACCATCGCAGCGCCCAACGCCTGAACTTCTTTGGGGCTCAAGTACTTGATGATTTCTGCCGCTTGCTCTTCACCGAGCAAGAGCATCAAGACGGCAGCACGTTGGGTGCTGGTAATGCCCGCGAGCTCAGCACGCAGTTTGTCGGTCATCAAAATAGAGTCGTCAGCCATGATTCAAATCCTCGGAAAATTTATTACTTCTCGATCAAGCTCTTGAGCACGCCCGCCACGCGGGTGGAGTCCTCAGCCATGATCATGCGAATCAACGCCACTTTATCGTCATACGAATTGGCTGTGTTAAGCAAGTCCGCAGAAATCGACTGTTTCTTAGGTTTCATGCTCGCCATACGGGCCTTCACCGATTCCAGTGATTCGCCTTCTTCAATTTCAATTTCTTCAGATGATTCTTCAGCCGCGGTAGTGGCCGCATGGCGTGCTGCCGCTTCGGCTGCAATTTGTGCATCCCGTTCAGCGCGCAACGCTTCTTCGCGGAGTCGCGCCTCTTCAGCGGCCAAAGCATCGGCTGCAGCCTTGGCTTCTGCCGCAATGCGGGCTTCTTCAGCTGTGCGGGTTGCATCTTGTGCCAAACGGGCAGACTCTTCAGCGGCACGCATGGCTTCTTCAGAAATACGTAGCATTTCGCCTTCGTGTGTCTTCTTGGCGTGGGCCGCTGCCGCTTGCGCCGCAGCGTTCTCGGCCGTGGCCACATCAATCGCCATCTGGGCTTGGTTGGTCGCTGCATCTGCGGCTGCCGCAGCCAAGGCTTTGGGATCGATCTCGGGGGCCAACAAACGACGCACCATCGGACGAACCACAGTCAAGAGGATGAGCAAGAAGATACCGCCCACCACACCGGCGTTCACCATGACTTGGTAGTTTTCATCGCGCCACCAAGGAATCACGGTGGGATCGTACTGAGGCTCAAACTTGGTGCCTACCACGGTGACCACGTCACCACGGTCGTTGTTGAAGCCGACAGCGCCTTTGACCAATTGGTTCAAACGTTCGATTTCTTCGGGGGTGTATGGCACTGACGTTGGGGTCGAGCCATCGGGATTCTTCTCAACCTTGGCACCAGGCGCCACAGGGCGCTCGTTGATCAGCACACCCACGCCAATTTTGGTGATCACGCCCATGGCGCCTTTGGTGTGGCGCACAGCGCGGTCGAGTTCGTAGTTTTTGGTGCTACGTGCCGTGACTTGCACGCCTTTTTCGCTCACGCCCTTCAATGGGTCGGCGTTGGTTTGCGTGGTGGCCTGTGGGTTGGTGGGTGCTGGCGGTGTGTTGGACAACGCACCAGGGATACCAATCGCATCACGGAAGGTGTTGCGGTCTTCCACAAACAACTCAGAACGTGTCTTCGGACCTTTGTCTTGTGAGTCAAAGTCTTCGGTGGTCACTTCGGTTTGCGTGAAATCCAAGCTCATGCTCACCTGTGCAGTCACGTTGGTTTCGCCCACGATGGGAGCCAACAACTGAATCAAGCGGGTGCGATAGAGGTCTTCCATCTGCTGCTTGTGGGTAAGCTGTTGCGCGGTCAAGCCCAAAGGCGCTTCCGTCAACATGTCGTTCATCAAGCTGCCAAAGTTGTCGACCACCGACACGTTTTCAGGGGCAAGGTAAGGCACGCTAGAAGCCACCAATTGGATGATGGCTTGCACGTTGGCTGAAGAAATGGTGCGGCCTGGCAAACGGGTGATGATGACCGAAGCTTTGGTGGGTGCGCGGTCACGCACAAACACGCTTTGCTTAGGTGCCGCCAAATGCACACGTGCAGATTTGATGCCACCGATTTGCACAATGCTGCGCGCCAGCTCTTGCTCCATCGCGTTGTT
>CANCGU010000055.1 GCA_947377705.1 Comamonadaceae bacterium | reverse complement strand
CTAAAGTTATGTGCGTTGGTTGTTTTGTGGTGGCTCTTCGTGAAAGATGCCAAAGTGAATGTGAATGCGGATAGTGTTTTCGAAAAAATTAGCAGTCAACAGAAACAGGAAGAGTCACCCAAATGATTTCAGAACAACTAGTCGATCTTTCTAGGTTGCAGTTCGCCGCAACTGCTATGTATCACTTTCTCTTCGTGCCCTTAACTTTAGGGATGGTCTGGTTGCTGGTGATCATGGAAACTGTATTCGTGATGACGGGTAACGTAATTTGGAAAGATATGACCCGTTACTGGGGCAAGTTGTTTGGTATCAACTTTGCTCTTGGTGTTACGACAGGCATCACCCTAGAGTTTCAGTTCGGCACAAATTGGGCTTTCTACTCCCACTATGTAGGCGACATCTTTGGCGCTCCACTTGCAATCGAAGGAATGATGGCCTTTTTCTTGGAATCAACTTTTATTGGATTGTTCTTTTTTGGGTGGGATCGACTTAGCAGAACTCAGCATTTGATGGTCACCATACTGATGGCTGTTGGTACAAATTTAAGTGCGCTTTGGATCTTGATTGCCAATGGTTGGATGCAAAACCCCGTTGGTGCCGAATTTAGCTATGTCACCATGCGTATGGAGATGACAGACTTCTGGGCTGTTGTGTTTAATCCAGATGCACAAGCGAAGTTTGTCCACACTGTTTCAGCTGGGTACACAACAGGTGCAATGTTTGTTCTTTCAATCTCATCTTGGTTCTTGCTGAAAAAACAAGACGTTGAATTTGCAAAACGCAGTTTTCGAGTTGCTTCAGCTTTCGGTCTGGCTTCAGTACTGAGCGTTATTGTTTTAGGTGATGAGTCAGGCTATACCGTTGGCGAGGCTCAGCAAACAAAGATGGCGGCCCTTGAGGCGATGTGGGAAACCAAACCCGCTCCAGCTTCACTCACATTAATTGCAAGCATTAATGAAGCTGAGTCAAAAAACAACTGGGAAGTTGATATTCCTTGGGTTATGGGGTTGATTGGCACTCGTTCGTTGACAAAAGAGATACCAGGCATTCATGAAATCAAAGCAAAGAATCGTGAACGAATCAAGCGTGGAATTGTTGCAGTTAAGGCACTAGATGACCTTCGTAACAACCGCGAGAGCGTCGAAGTAAAACGTAAATTTGAAGAATACAAGAGCGACTTAGGTTTTGGCTTTTTGTTGAAGAAATATGTCGATGACGTAAGTCTTGCTACTCCAGAAATCATTGAAAAGGCTGTTAACGACACCGTTCCTAAAGTGACGCCAATGTTTTGGAGTTTTAGAGTCATGGTGGGCCTTGGTTTCGCGATGTTGATGTTGTTTTCCGTCGCATTCTGGACGACTTTGAAATCAAAATGCTCTGAACACCCATATCTTCTGCGCGCAGCTCTTTGGATGCTTCCTGCACCATGGATCGCTTGTGAACTAGGTTGGTTTGTTGCGGAGTACGGACGTCAACCTTGGACTATTTACGGTGTCTTGCCAACACACATGAGCGTATCAACGTTAACGGTTAACAGTCTGTATGGTTCATTGGCAGGTTTCATCATTTTCTACACCGTACTTCTCGTTGTTGAGGTTTTCTTGATGGTCAAGTTCGCGCGAATGGGGCCTGGAAGCTTAGGCACTGGTCGTTACGCTAATGAGGGGCACTAAATGTTTGATTATGGAAATTTAAAACTCATCTGGTGGCTATTGGTTGGTGTCTTACTCGTCGGATTCGCCATCATGGATGGTCACGACATGGGCGTAGGTACTCTTTTGCCATTTGTGGGCCGAAACGATTTAGAGCGTCGAGTGGTCATCAATACTGTTGGACCTCACTGGGATGGCAACCAAGTTTGGTTCATCACCGCGGGTGGGGCTATTTTTGCTGCCTGGCCCTTGGTCTATGCGACCGCATTTAGTGGGTTTTACTGGGCAATGCTTGCCGTTTTATGGGCTCTGTTCTTCCGTCCCGTTGGTTTTGACTATCGCAGCAAGATACATAACGCAACTTGGCGTAGCACTTGGGACTGGGGTCTGTTCATTGGTGGTGCAGTCCCACCGCTAATCTTTGGTGTGGCATTTGGCAACTTGTTGCAAGGAGTGCCTTTTTCCTTTGATAGTTATTTGATCTCAACTTACTCAGGAAGCTTTTGGCAACTTCTAAACCCATTTGCTCTCTTGGCTGGTGTGGTTAGCAGTGCCATGATCACGCTCCAAGGTGCTTGTTATCTGTCTCATCGAACTGAAGGTGCAATCCAAGTTCGTTCCATCAAGGCCGGCATTTGGGCCGCTGTCGTCATGGTGCTTGTCTTTGTTTTAGCGGGCTTTTGGATTCAGCATATTGACGGGTATCGCATCACATCGGTCATTAATCCTTCGGCTATGCCAGATCCTTTAAGTAAAACGGTCGTTAAGGAAGCGGGCGCATGGATGAGTAATTACCATCAATTCCCAATTCTTTGGACTCTTCCAATACTTGGGGGATTCGGGGCACTTAATGCGGCTACGCTTCTTCTGTTGCGTAGAACTTTATTGGCATTCGTTTCTTCATCATTCGCAGTGATAGGAGTTATTGGAACCGCAGGTGCAAGCATGTTTCCGTTCATCATGCCGTCGAGCACGATGCCCAGCGCAAGTCTGACTGTTTGGGATAGCGTCTCGAGTCACTTGTCGTTAGGCATCATGCTTGTTGCAGCTTTAGTTTTTATGCCATTGATCATCATGTACACGTCATGGGCCTATGGCGTGATGCGGGGCAAAGTGACGATTGCACACATTCAGGCTAACGAACATAGCGCTTACTAAAGGAATCAGATATGTGGTACTTTGCTTGGGTCTTAGGTGTTGGATTTGCAGTTCTTCTAGCGATCATGAATGCTATGTGGGGCGAGCTGCAAGAAGAGCGAACTGAAAGCCATAAGCGACCATGAATTTTCCGGCCTTAGCTATAGGCATCATCATCATGTTAGTGGGCACCGTTTTCCCGCCCTTGATGACTGATCTAGACGGCAGAGCTAATCATTGGCTTGCACTTGCCTTATTTTGGTCAATGAGTGCAGGGTTTGTTCGTGGGGTCGGGTTCATACCGCATGCATCAGTCTTCCGCTGGTTCTTTTCGGGATGGAGTTGCTTGTTGGGGCTCCTATTGGCCATAGCTTTGTGGGCCCAAACCCGCTTATGAATTATTTGAATGGTGTACCTTATGAGTCAGAATGAAGTAGCGATATCAAGAGCGCTTAAAGAATTTATTGAAATTGAGTTCGCTAAGCTTAAAGAAAGTGTTCGAAAGAATTTTGAAGAACTAATTCTTCGAAACTCAAAGAGTCAAGATACTGATGCAATGAAATAGGGCACTTCATAAGCCGCGTTATTTTGAAATTTCAAACCTCTCTTTTCTCATGGTGAGAATTAAAATTTAGTATCTTCTGGATCAAGCATGATGAATTTATTACCATTTGATGATTCTCAACTGGCTAAGCTCAACATCACCTTAGTGAAGCTTTACTTGTGCGATAGATTCATGTTCGATTGATTTTCCGAACAAGTAAGATTCATAGCTACGTGTTGACTGAGGGGCATATGAAGGCTGTTTCAATTACAAAAATGCAGAAGGCATCTGATCAAATCTGCAAGTTGCTCAGGGTGATTTCTAATCCTGATAGGCTAATGATCATTTTTCTTCTGTCAAAAGGCGAAAAATGTGTAGGTGAAATTGAAGAGTCGTTAAGCCTTTTTCAGCCGACACTTTCGCAACAGCTTGCTGTTTTGCGGAAAGAAAATCTTGTTTCAACGCGAAGAGTTGGTAAAAATATTTATTACCAACTCGAAGGTATCTGGGCATTGCCCGTCATACAGACTTTGTACCACCAAAAGTAAAAAGTAATAAAATTTGACTTATGACCAAAGACTGTTGGAGTTTAGTCAATTTGTTTGTTAAAGCGGCTTTGACACAATCGTCTAAGTTGCGGGTCTATCCGACACTAGCCGTTCATCCAACACTGCACAAAAATTAATTATTTATGGCGTCAAAAAAAATCATTACATCTTCAGATGATCCCAAATCAGCGAAAAATGCAGTTTCGCCTAAGAAGGTACCGGGCAAAAATATTACGCGCAAAGTGACTAAGAGCACTACAAAAAAGAGCGGCCCATTAAAAACTTTGCCCAAAAAAGTTAACAACGCTGATGTTGATTTAATGTTTGAGATCGCTGCTGAAACATTTCGAATAATGTCTGCGCCAATGCGTCTGAAAATAATTAACTGCTTGTGTACTGAAGAGAAAAACGTGGGTCAGTTACTCGATGAAATTGACACCACGCAGCCCAATATGTCGCAGCATTTAAATAGCTTATTCAAGGCCAAAATCTTGGGCCGCCGTAGAGAAGGAGTACAAATCTTCTATCGCATCATCAATGAGCCTGTTGTCGCACTGTGTCGTGCAGTCTGCACTCAGATTGCAATTGATAGTGATATCCCTCACGTGTGATTATTTAGCAGCAGTGCAGCTTTTGTGATTTTAGAATTTATTTTTTACGGCTTTAGATACACGTAGCCTTCTTTGGCTTGTAAGCGTGCAACTTCAGCTACACCTGACGGTACGATCTTGGCCTCCATAGACACTTTGTTGGGGTCAATATTTCGCGATGTCAGAGTGTTGTTGCAGACACGAAACTGTACACCTTTGCTAGTCAAATCAGACACCATTCCGCTGAACTCACGGCCTTTGTTATCTTTGGCTCCATCAAGCAAGAAGTCGATGCCAGCACCGTGTGTCACAACAACAATTTTTGCTGTGGGATCCGCACTTAAGTGATTTCGCACATTGCCCAAAATTCCCGAAGCTGTATCGACTCCAGTGTTGACGTGGTAAACAACCTTGATGTCTTGGGCTTGCACTGAGTTGACGCTTAAAGCCAAGCATAAAGTAGCAAAAGTAATCGCGATGTGTTTAAAGATATTCATCATGGTTTTACATTAAGGTTCAGTTTAAATTTTTAGACTTCGTTTCAAACAGGAATGGCTGGTCATGCGGTTAGGTTGGCCTGATGATCTCAATCTGTTCGTGCGACGTAAATCAATCATTGAACTCTAATATATCCAAATTTTTGAAATGCGATTTCGGGGTAAACCCACCAGTAGCCGTCGAAATCTCAAAAATGATTGATAAGTTTATGGTTGAACTAAAGTTGGAGCACTTGTTGGAGGCGAGTCGATTAACCGATCAAGCAGGCCAGCACCTAACCACATTCCAACCAGTGCAATCCATGCTGTTAGTGCAAAAATTGCTCCACCAGTTACTCCTGCACCGACAGCACAACCGCCAGCTAACATGGCGCCAAATCCCATGAAAATTGCGCCTACGATGTATCTCCGCATAGCATAGCCGTCTTTGAAACCTTCTAGTTTTAGCTCTTTACCTAGCCAAGCGGCAATGAAAGATCCTAAAAACACCCCAGGTAATAAACCAAAGTCAAATCCTATGGCTGGTGAGTTGGGTGCCAGTACTCGCATGAGCCACTCTGCAGACGGGCCGCTGAAGGTTATGCCCTGAATGTGAACCACATCAAATGAAATTTTAGAGACGCTGTACGAAAACCACCAAGCCATGGCCACACTTAAACCTGTGCCCAAACCACCCACCCACATCCATTTACTTTGCGTTGTGCGCGTGGTGAAGTAAATCGCAGCGAGAAACCACACGCAGCCAATGATCAACCCTGAAGTGTGAGTAAGACCAAAAATGGCTAGCAGGTCACGGCTGATTCCGCCTTCCACCGTCCAAAGATTTGTGATTTCTTGTCGTAAAGGGGAGAGGGCGCCAGACAGGGCCGATTGCGCCGTGACTGCAAAAACCAAACCAGACAAAAGTGCACGTAAATTTCCGTTGGCAGACAAAATCAGCAAGCGGCTCGCGCAACCGCGCGTCATGATCATTCCCATGCCAAACATCAGGCCACCCACTAAAGCACCCGAGATGCTGCCACGTGTACCAAGTTGTCGGGCTGTGCTTACATCGAGCGCTCCTATAACGATCAAGCCTTGAATAGCAATGACGGCGGCGGAAAATGTGAGCAGCCACACCGAGAGTTTTTCGCCAAACTGGCGGTGCCAAAACTCGATGACGGCCGCACGCAAGCAAAACTTTGAGCGTTGGGCAAAAAAGCCAAACAACAAGCCAATAAGCAAGCCACCGGTGGCTAATAAATAGGGTTCGCCATAGGCTTCATTGAGTTCAGTGAGGTTCATATGATTTAGTCTACGCTTATATTTACACTATGCTAAGTGCTGTCGCTCGCTTGTGGTTTGACGCAGGTCAAGCGCCCAAAGCAGGGCACGTCTAAGGAGAAATAATTTGAAAGTGCCGTTTGTGCGTTCACTGTGCGTGAGCTTGTGGCTGGGTTGTTTGGGTTTATTGATTTCGGCACATGCCGAGAAGCCCCTGCCCCAAGCGGCTGTGCCTAAGCCGCTTATGCAGGCCAAGCAAGTGGTGCCTAATGTGTATTACGTGCAGGGTGTGTCAGAGATGGGCTCGTCGGCCAATCAAAATTTCATCTCAAACGCTGGATTTGTAGTCACGCCTGCGGGCGTAGTGGTGATTGACGCTTTAGGATCGCCAGAGCTGGGCCGTCGCTTGTTGTCTGAGATTGCCAAGGTGACCAATAAGCCGATTCACACCGTGGTGCTGACGCACTACCACGCAGATCATATTTATGGTTTGCAAGTGTTCAAAGATGCGGGAGCACATATCGTGGCGCATGGTGCTGCGCGTGAGTACCTCAACTCAGAAACGGCACATTTGCGTTTGGAGGCCTCGCGTCAAGAGCTTTGGCCTTGGGTTGATGAGAAGACCCGTTTGGTGACTGCCGATGAATGGCTGATGGGCCCAAAAATGTTGACCGTGGGCGGCGTACGCTTTGACATTCAGCCTGTCGGCCCTTCGCACACGGCTGAAGACTTGGTGGTTTACTTGCCCCAGCAAAAAGTGCTATTTGCTGGCGACTTGGTGTTTCGCAACCGCATCCCGTTTGTGGGTCAAGCTGACAGCCGTCACTGGATAGAGGCCATGCAAAGCCTTCTCAAGTTTGACACCCACTGGGTAGTGCCAGGCCATGGCCCGATCTCTAACGACGCCAAGGCCGACATGACCCTCACGCGTGACTATCTGATGTACTTGCGCGAGACTATGGGCCGCGCCGCCAAAGACATGGAACCATTTGAAAGCGCCTATATAAGCACGGATTGGTCTAAGTTTGAGAAAATGCCACTTTTCAAATCGGCAAACCGCATGAACGCCTACAACACATATTTGCTCATGGAGCAAGAAGCCAAGTGATTCAAGTCTCACGCTTTTCTCGACGCCAAGCCTTGCAAGGCTTGGCCTTGTGCATGACTGCTTTGCCCGCTTTGGATGGCCTTACAGCATCCATCACATTGCCAAGCACAGAGTCATTGGCGGCTTCTCTTGACGCAGCACTTCGTTCCAAGCAGCCCTTGGTTGTGATGGTCAGCTTGCACGGTTGCCCGTTTTGCAAAGTGGTGCGTGAGAACTACCTGCAACCGTTGTTGCCATCGGGGCTATACGTGGTGCAAGTGGATATGCGTGACAACCGCGGCTTAGTTGACTTTGATGGCACAGCCCTCACTCAGGATGCGTGGGTGCGCAAGCAAGGTGTCAAGTTGGCTCCCACCGTTTTGTTTTTTGGTGCGCAAGGCCGTGAGGTCGCCGCACGTTTGAAGGGCGCCTATTTGCCTGATTTTTATGGTGCCTACCTTGACGAGCAATTGGCTGTAGCGCGCCGTGTGGTGGTGGGCGCATGATCCCTATCAAAACAGAATCTGCTTGGCGTGGTACCTCGGACTGCCGCAATTGCGGCATTCGTGAGATGGTGCTGTTTGCCGATTTGAACGAGCAAGACTTCAACCTCATTCACGCTCCGATTGATGACTTGGTTTATCAGTCTGGTCAGTCGTTGTATGGCGAGTCAGACAAGGCACTGGGCGTATTCACATTGCGCAAAGGCATGGTCAAACTGGTGCGCGTCACGGCCGATGGCCGTGAGCGCGTGGTGCGTGTATTGTTTCCTGGGGATGTAGTCGGCCTTGAAGCTTTGGCTACCAGTCGCTATGACAGCCAAGCGGTGGCTTTGAGTGAGGTGTCTTTGTGTCGCATTCCCTTAGAGGTGATTCACCAACTGGGTGCGAACAGCCCACGCTTACACCGCAAGCTGATGGAAAAGTGGCAAAGTGCGTTGAAGCAGGCGGACGATTGGTTAGCCGAGTTGAACTTTGGCAGTGCAAGCCAACGCGTGCTGCATTTCATTCACAAGATGCACGAGGTGTCAGAAGACGGCACCGCCACTTTGTTTGGTCGCGATGACATGGGGGCCATGATGGACTTGAAGCTTGAAACCGTCAGCCGTGAGGTCACCGCCTTAGTCCGCGCTGGTGTGATGGCGCCACTCGACAAGCATGGGCGACATTACAAGGTGTTGTTGCCTGAGCTTTTGCAAGAAAAATAACGAGGAGTCATTGCATGAAAAAGTTTTTGTTTTTGGCTTTTTGGGCGATTGCTAGCTACGCTAATGCTCAGCAACACGCCTTGTTTAAAGATGCCGATCTCAAAGCAGGTGAGAAGCTGATTGCAGAAAACCAATGTAATGAATGCCACATCCGTCGCGTGGGCGGCGACGGTAGTGCCATCTACAAACCTAAAGGCCGCATCAATACCGCAGGCGCCTTGCGCGGTATGGTGGAGTACTGCAACACCGAACTCAACCTTGGATTTTTCCCAGAAGACACCAATGCTGTTGCGGCTGTCTTGGACAAGCGGTATTACAAGTTTCGCTGAACTTACATATAGGTTTGGCGTAAACCCGATGGTCATCGCATCAGAGATGATTTATATTAGCGGTTGTTGATATATAACTGATGTGGAAGGACTGTCTGTGAAAACACCAGATGGCATTCAATCGGGACGCGTTCAAAAAGCGCCCGAAAATTTTCTAGACCGTGACGGTATTCGTACTGTCATTGCTGAAAGCAAGAACGGTCGTCGCAGCTTCATTCGCAGCGCGTTTGCCGCAGCCGCCGTAGGTGCTGCTGCACCGATGGCGTTGTCGCAGGGTAACCCTGTGCCAAGCGAGGGCGGTGATTCCAACATCTTGAACCTGCCAGAGCACGCCACAGGCCTCGGTCAAGGCGTGGCCGCCAACAACGGCTACGGCGTACCTTCAAAGTTCGAGTCCAACGTTCAGCGCCGTCAAAGCCCAGGCTTGACGCAAACCACGCAAGCCTCGGTGTCATTTGCACCGTTGCAGTCGTTGTTTGGCATCGTCACACCAAGCGGCTTGCACTTCGAGCGTCACCACCAAGGCTGGTGGGACATCGATCCGTCTAAGCATCGCTTCATGATCAACGGTATGGTGAAAACACCCAAGGTGTTCACTATGGACGAAATCATGCGTTTGCCTTCTGTGTCTCGTTTCCACTTCATCGAGTGCGGTGCAAACACCGCAGTCGAGTGGGGTAATGTGGCTGTGCCTACCGTGCAATACACACACGGCATGGTGTCTTGCAGCGAGTTCACAGGTGTGCCGCTCATTACCTTGCTTGAAATTGCAGGCGCTGATTTCAAGAACGCCAAATTCATCTTGGCCGAGGGTGGCGACGGGTCATCCATGACCCGCACCATCCCTATGAGCCTGATCTTGTCTGGCGAAGTGCTGGTGGCCTATGGCCAAAACGGCGAAATGCTACGTCCAGAAAATGGGTACCCACTGCGATTGATAGTGCCCGGCATTCAAGGTGTGAGCTGGGTCAAGTACCTGCGCCGCATTGAAGTGGGTGACATGCCTTATGCGGCCAAAGACGAAGCCGTGCACTACATGGACTTGATGCCCGACGGCCAACACCGCCAGTACACCAACATCCAAGAATGCAAAAGCGTTGTCACCACACCTTCTGGCGGTCAAGTGCTGCTGGACAAAGGTTTCTACAACATTACGGGTCTTGCATGGTCGGGCCGTGGCAAGGTGAAAAAAGTTGACGTCTCCGTGGACGGTGGTCGCAACTGGCGCCAAGCCCGTTTGGAAACACCAGTGCTTAGCAAAGCGCTAACCCGCTTCAACATCGACTGGGTGTGGGACGGCAAACCCGCCATCATCCAAAGTCGTGCCACCGACGAGACTGGGTTTGTTCAGCCCACCTACAAGCACTTGCGCGCCGCGCGTGGTACCCGTTCGATTTATCACAACAACGCCATCCAATCTTGGTTGGTGCAAGAAAACGGTGAGGTCAAGAATGTCCAAGTTTCGTAAAGTCATCTTGACCACAGCTTTGTTGGCTGCTGCTGGTTTCGCTAGCGCACAAAGCACGGCTTATCCCGGCGTGGGCCGTCCAGCCACCGTCAAAGAAGTGGCTGCATGGGACATCGATGTGCGCCCCGACTTCAAAGGTTTGCCAGCAGGTTCAGGTTCGGTCGCCCAAGGCCAAGACTTGTGGGAAGCTAAGTGCGCCCACTGTCACGGCGTGTTTGGTGAGTCCAACGAAGTGTTCAGCCCTTTGATTGGCGGCACAACCAAAGACGATATCAAAACCGGCAACGTGGCCAACTTGAAGCGCTCCGATTTCCCCGGTCGCACCACGCTGATGAAAGTGGCCACGGTATCCACACTGTGGGACTACATCAACCGAGCCATGCCGTGGACAGCGCCAAAATCACTCAAGCCTGACGAGGTCTATGCGGTAACCGCATATCTGTTGAGCTTGGCCGATGTGGTGCCTGAAAACTTTGTGTTGTCCGATAAAAACATTGCAGAGGTGCAAAAGCGAATGCCTAACCGCAATGGCATGACGACCAAGCATGCGATGTGGGCAGGCAAAGAGTTCAACGGCACATCTAAGCCAGACACCGCCAACGTGGCCTGTATGAAGGACTGCATCCCCGAAGCCAAAGTGGCTTCCATGTTGCCCGATTACGCACGCAATGCACATGGAAACTTGGCTGATCAAAACCGTTTGGTGGGACAACAACACGGTGCGAACACAGCGGTGCCTGAAAACAAATCAGCCGCTGCGGGTTCAGCGGCAGCACCTGCTGTAGCTAAGCCAGCAGTCAAAGTGGTTGACCCTGCCTTGGCTTTGTTGGCCAAGCACAACTGCACCGCGTGTCATGCGCAAAACACCAAAGTGGTGGGCCCAAGCTTCAATGACATCGCTAAAAAGTATTCAGGTAAAGCTGATTACTTGGCAGGCAAAATCAAAGCAGGCGGCTCGGGCGTTTGGGGTCCTATCCCTATGCCCGCACAATCTGCTCCAGAGGCAGACATCAAAACGATTGCTAACTGGCTTGCAGCTGGTGCGGCAAAATAACCTTCACTCATTTTTAGGAGCACTACATGCAAACTCGTCGCGAGACTCTCAAGCACAGCGCTGCTGTGGCAGGCCTCTTGGCCTCTACTGGCCTGTTCCCGCAATACGCGCAAGCGTTTGACAAAGCAGCCTTTGAAACCAAGAGCGTTGCTGAAGCTGTCAAAGCCATGGGTGGTTCAGCCCCCGTGGAAAGCAAAGACGTGACCATCACCGGTCCAGACATCGCAGAAAACGGTGCTGTGGTGCCATTGGGTGTGAGCACCAGCCTGGGCAACGTAAAGCGCATGTTGTTGTTGGTTGAGAAAAATCCATCGGCTTTGATTGCGATGTTCAACGTGAGTCCTGATGTCGATGCCAACTTCGCCACACGTTCAAAAATGGGTCAATCGTCGGATGTGTATGCGGTGGCTATCACCAACGATGGCAAAGCTTTCTTTGCGAAGAAAGAAGTCAAAGTCACACTCGGCGGCTGCGGCGGCTAATTTAAAGTTTTAGGAGAAATACCATGGCAGATCCAATGCGCATCCGCGCCCAAGCAGCTGGCGACAAAGCAACCATCCGTGTCTTGATGAGCCACGAAATGGAATCCGGTCAACGCAAAGACGGCACCGGCAAACTCATCCCCGCATGGCACATCCAAGACGTGACCGCTACTCTGAACGGCAAAGTTGTCATGACCGCCGAGTGGGGCCCTGCTGTGTCTAAGAACCCGTTTTTGCAGTTCACCATCCAAGGTGCTAAGGCTGGTGACAAAGTGGGCGTAGTTTGGAAAGACAACAAGGGCGACACACGCTCTGACGAAGCCACGGTTTCGTAATGACCCTGAACGCAGTGGAGACACGAATGAAGAAAATAATTTTTGCTTTAGGGCTCATCGGCTTGACTGCCGCTGCGTTCGCCCAAAAGTCGTCGACCGACAGCATCGCGGAGTACCGCGCTATGTTGCAAGACGGCAACCCAGCCGAGTTGTTTGAAGCCAAAGGTGAAGACCTGTGGAAGCAAAAACGCGGCCCTAAAAATGCATCACTCGAAAAGTGTGATTTGGGCAAAGGCGCAGGCGTGGTCAAAGGCGCTTGGGTCGAATTGCCCCGTTACTTCTCTGATACCGGTCGTGTGCAAGACCTCGAGTCACGTCTGGTGACTTGCATGCAAGAGTTGCAAGGCTTCAACGCTGAAGACATTGCCAAGACACCCTTTGGCA
>CANCGU010000054.1 GCA_947377705.1 Comamonadaceae bacterium | reverse complement strand
GACAACTCCCGCTCACGGAAGATGTGCATCAAAGGGTTCATCACCGCGCCGATGCGTGAGCATGCCAAATAGGTGACCGTGAACTGCCACCAGTTGGGCAACTGGCAGGCCACGATGTCGTTTTGACGAACACCGAGCTGGGTCAGGCCAATCGCCACGCGGTCAGCCATGTTGGACAACTCGCGGTAGGTGAAGCGTGTCACCGCGCCGCCTTCCGCCTGCACCGCCGTGAGTGCGGTTTTATCAGGGCAGGCTGCGACACAGGCGTCGAGGTCATCGTTGATGGTGCGGTCATGCCAAAAACCTTTGGCGACGCTGTGCGCGCGACGTGGGGCGATTAAGACTGCATCGAATTCCATAGTTGTCTCCTCAGTGGGTATGGGTTTTATATTTTTTTAAATCAGCGCTTTAAGCAGGAACGAACTTGCGTCCTGCACGCGTGCGGGCAATGATGGTCTTCATGATTTGCGCGGTTCCGTCGCCAATCTGAAAGCCCAGCACATCACGCAAGCGTTGTTCCATCAGACCTCGGTCGTAACCCCCGTGGCCGTAGCACAGCAAGCATTGGTGAATCACATCGTAGGCCAGTTTGGGGCCCCACCACTTGGCCATGCCCGCTTCTGCGGTATGAGGTAAACCCTTGTCTTTGAGCCACAAACCTTGCAAGCACAACAGACGCGCACCTTCCACTTCGGTGTCGAATTGCGCAAGTGGATGGGTGACCCCTTGGAAGGCCGACAGCGGTTGGCCAAAGGCCTGACGCTGGGTGATGTATTCCCATGTTTCGTCCAAGGCCACACGCGCCACCGCCAACACCTGCAAGCCAATGAGTGAGCGCGAGAAATCGAAGCCGTGCATGACTTGCACAAAACCTTTGTTCTCATCGCCCAAGCGGTGGTTCACAGGCACACGCACGTTTTCAAAGAAGATGGAGCCGCGCCCAATGGCGCGTTGCCCATGGCAATCAAAACGGTTAGTGGTCAAGCCCGGTGTGTCCATGGGCACGAGCAAAGCGGTCACGCCATGCGCCCCATCTTCTGGCGTGCCGGTACGGCCAAACACAACGCTGATGTCCGCTTGGTCTGCCGCAGAAATCGAAGTTTTTTCACCGTTGATGACATAGAAGTCGCCATCACGCTCGATGCGTAAACGCAAGTTGGCAGCGTCTGAACCGCCGCGTGGCTCCGTCAGCGCAATCGCGCAAATGGCTTCGCCTTGGGTGAGCTTTTTCAACCAAGGCGCCACCACTTCAGGGTTGCCGTACTTGGACAAAATTTGGCCATTCAAAGAAGCCAACAAGTTCAGGTACGAAAAGCTCAAATCAGCACAGGCAATTTCTTCGTGAATCACACCAGCGGCCAAGCAACCCATACCCAAACCGCCAAACGCTTCGGGCAGCTCAGGGCAAATGAATCCAAGCGCACCCATTTCACGCAAAAGCGCACGGTCAAGCACGCGGGTTTTGTCGCGCTCTAAAAAACCAGGCTTCACGCGTTCGTCGGCAAATCGACGCACGGTTTCAGCCAAGGCTTGCAGGTCTTCGTCAATATAGGGATTCGGATTCATCACAGGGCTCCTTGGTGGGGCGGATTACTTGGCGTATTTACGGAACTCAGGCTTGCGCTTATCTTTGAGCGCATTCACGCCTTCGCGTGATTCATCGGTGTCGTAGTACAGCTTGAGGGCGTACATGCCCAAGCCTGCAATGCCGGCTTGGTGTGCTGTGTCGGCGTTGAAGCTGCGCTTGGCAATGGCCAAGGCGGTTGGGCTGCGTTCGCAAATTTCTTCACCCCACTTTTGCACTTCGGCGTCGAGTTGGTCGTGTGGCACGCACACGTTGGCCAAGCCCATGGCCACAGCTTCTGCACCGGTGTAGCGGCGGTTGAGGTACCAAATTTCGCGGGCTTTTTTCTCCCCCACCACGCGCGCCAAAAAGGCGGTGCCGTAGCCAGGATCGACCGAACCCATCTTGGGGCCAACTTGGCCAAACACGGCTTTGTCAGAACAAATCGTCAAGTCACAAATCGTGCACAACACGTTACCGCCACCGATGGCAAAACCTTGCACGCGTGCAATCACCGGCTTGGGTACGTTGCGAATGGCGTCGTGCAACTCTTCCATGGGCAAGCCGATGGTGCCGCGACCGTCGTAGTTGCCGTCGTGGGCCGATTGGTCACCGCCTGTGCAAAAAGCACGCTCGCCCGCGCCTGCCAACACAATGGCGCCCACGCTGCGGTCGTAGCCCGCCTTGTTCAGCGCCTTGATGATCTCGTCGCAGGTGGTGCCGCGGAACGCGTTCATCTTGTCCGGGCGGTTGATCGTGATCCAGGCCACGCCGTTGCGGTTTTCGTAAAGGATGTCTTCAAAGTTCATGAGAGTCTTTCTGAATTGGGATTGGAGATTTTTTAGCCATTCATCGTCAAACCACCAGACACGCTGAGGACTTGACCCGTGATGAAAGCCGCGTCGTCGCTGGCAAAAAAGACAATTGCACCCGGCAGATCTTCGGGTTGACCGATGCGCCCCAAGGGAATGGCGCGGGTGAAGGCTTCCATCAACTTCTCAGGGTTGCCTGCGCCTTCTTTGTACTCGGCAAACAACGCTGTGTCCGTGGGGCCTGGGCAAACCACGTTGACGGTGATGCCGTGACGTGCGTGTTCGCGGGCAATAGTTTTAGAGAACGCAACCAAGCCTCCCTTGCAAGCCGCATAGACAGCTTCGCCTGAGGAGCCCACGCGCGCAGCGTCAGACGAAATGTTGACGATGCGCCCACACTTGCGAGCTGCCATACCAGGCAACACGGCGTGGTGCATGTGCAAAGCGCCCGTCAAGTTGATGGCGATCAAACGCTCCCACTGATCGGGTGTAGTTTTGGTGAAGGGCTTGAACACGTCCCAGCCCGCGTTGTTGACCAACACGTCAATCGGGCCCAGTTGTGCAACCGTGGCGGCGACCGCTGCATCCACAGCTGCTCGATCTGTGATGTCGCATTCGAAGGCAACGGCAACACCGCCACTGGCCTTGATCTCATCGGCCACTTTTTGGGCCGCTTGCATGTTCATGTCGAACACCGCGACCTTGGCGCCCTCTGCGGCGAAGCGACGGCAAGTGGCGCCACCGATGCCACCGGCACCTCCGGTGACGATGACGGTTTTGTCTTTCAATTTGGGCATGCTGCTCTCCAGGGTTGGCAAGGTTGTTATGCTTTGCATCAACATCATGCAGTTTTAAATTCTGCATTTATGTCAATGTGTTGTCGTATATTACGTCAAGCGCAAATACCTTCGCAAGCATTTTTTCGAACAAAATACCATGGTTTACCCTAAAGAAAATAACGATTCGGCACGAATGGAATTAGCCAATAGATTGTTCTTTCGTCTGTATCAGTGTGCCAACATGTTGCACAAAACTGGCACCCGAGCTGTTGAGAAAGAAGGTCTCACCACTCAACAATGGGCGGTACTGGGCGCCCTCTCACGCACCGATGCAGAGGGCGGCATGAGTGTGGGCGATTTGGCGCGGTACTTGAAGGTGAGTCGTCAGAACTTGTCGGGGCAAATTGGACGCATGGAGCGCGATGGTCACATCGAACTGCTAGCGGACACGCGCGACCGCAGAGCCAAACGCGTGACGATGACCAAGCACGGTCGCAAAATTTGGGAACAAGATGCGCAACCCAAAATTCGCGCGTACTACGAAGCTGCGCTGACCGACTTCTCCACCGGCGACCTGACCCACACCCTGCACTACCTGTTGAAGCTGCTCGACAACATGGAAAAAATTGACCAGTCGGTCGAACCCAGCAGCGACGAGGAATAAGCCTCAGGCCAACTTGGTGTGCATGGATGACAAGGCACGGGCACGGAACTCAGAAGGCGCGAGTCCTGTGTGCTTGCGAAAAAAACGTGTGAAGTAAGCTTCATCGACAAAGCCCACCAAATTGGCAATCTGTTTGATGCCATCTGTTGAGTAAACCAACTCTCGCTGGGCCTCATGCAAGATGCGTGCATTCACCACATCTTGGCTGGACACATTCAAAACCTCACGACATAGACGCGTGAGGTGTCCCGCCGTCAAACCCATTTCACTCGCGTAGTCTTCAATAGGTCGACGCTCTCGAAAATGCGCATCCACCATCGCACGAAATTTTTCAATCTGCTGCGCCTTGCGTGAGTTATGTGCCATGGGCGTTGGCTCCAGCACATTGCTCAAACGAGCCACTTGCACCAACAAGGCCACCACCAGCGACATGCCTGCTGCCACCTGCCCCACAGCATGCACACGCCATTCGCGCTCGATGCCTAAAAACAAAGGCATCAACGCCTCGGCATGACGACTGGACTCATCCAGTTGCAGCACTGCAGGCTTACGCAGCACCGAGACCAATTCGGGCATCACCACCGCCGCCATCGACTCCAATGATTTTTGAGAGGCCGTCACCACAGGCCCGTCAATGCTGGCACTGAAGCGAAACGCATGCACGTTTTGGGCAGGTACCAGAATCAATGCCGGACTGCTCACCTGGTAACGCGCATCGTTGATCAAGACCTCGCCTTCGCCTTGCGTGAGATACAAAATTTGAATAAACGCATCGTGCGTGTGCGGGCGAATGTCAAAGTTGTAAGGGGATGAACGCACAGGTATCCACTCAAACTGGAATGAGTTGATCCAGCCGCTTTGCTGCTGATCGCCATACAAGTCATAGCGGGGGATTGAACTTTTCATCAGGGTTACTCCTAGGCGACTATGCATGAATTGTCCTAGTGACTGCAGGATTCGTCAAATTTAAAAACAAGCCCGCCCCACAAACTATCAGCACTTCAACAGGTGCTGACGATGAACGAACAAAAACATTGGCTGGGATTACAAGGACGTGTCTGCGTGGTCACGGGCGCAGCCAGTGGCATTGGCGCAGGCATTGCACAAGCATTGGCCGACGCTGGCGCTAAGGTCGCTCTGCTCGACCGCAACACCGAAGGCTCACAAGCCATGGCGGCCAAGCTGAATGCACAGGGTGCCACCGCCATCTCCATCGCTTGCGACACGACCCACGAGGCCCAAGTCAAAGCCGCTGCCCAACGCGTGGCCGATGAACTGGGCACTTGCTACGCCTTCATCAACAACGCTGGGCTATTACGCGCAGGCGGCTTAGACGAGGTGAGCCTAGACGATTGGAACCATGTGCTCAACGTCAACCTCACAGGCTACTTGCTGTGCGCACGCACCTTTGCCAAACCCATGCGTGAAGCGGGTGTGGGGGCCTTGGTACATATCGCCTCCATCGCCAGCTTGTTTCCGCAAACCAGCAGCGGCGCCTACAGCGCCAGCAAGGCTGGCGTGCTGTTGATGTCGCGACAAATGGCGGTGGAATGGGGGCCACAGGGCGTGCGCAGCAATGCCGTTTGCCCCGGCATGATTCGCACCCCGCTGTCCGCCAAGTTTTACGAAGAGCCTGGTTTTGAAGCCAAACGTGCCGCCGTGACCGCCAGCCGCCGCGTGGGTGAACCACAAGACATTGCCGATGTAGCCGCATTCTTAGCCAGCCCACGCGCTGCTTATGTGAATGCCGCCGAACTGGTGGTGGATGGCGGCATGTCCTCGATGTTGATGGACATGGTGCCCCGCCCCGGCTTTAACTCAACCGTACAAAACTGATTGACTGGAGAACGCAATGTCTCAAAATTTTGAATGCGATGTGGTGGTGGTCGGCTCAGGCGCCGCAGGGTTGTCTGCCGCCATCACGGCCAAAAAACGTGGCTTGGATGTGGTGGTGCTCGAAAAAGAGCCCGTCTTCGGCGGCACCACCGCCCTGTCAGGTGGCGTGTTGTGGATTCCGCTGAATCAACATGGCCGCAAACAAAACCCCGCCGACACCCGAGAAGCGGTGCGCACCTACATGATGCAAGAAACCGGCAGCTACTTTGACGCAGCAGCCGTGGATGCCTTCATCGAGAACGGCCCCAAGATGGTGGAATTTTTCGAGCGCGAAACCGAGATGAAATTCGTGCCCACGATGTACCCCGACTACCACCCCACCGTCGCGGGTGGCGTGGACATTGGCCGCTCTATCTTGGCGGCACCCTTTGACATTCGCAGCCTGGGCAAGGACATGCCGCGCTTGAAGCCACCGCTCAAAACCATCACGTTCATCGGCATGATGTTCAACTCATCGAACGCTGATTTGAAGCATTTCTTTCAGGCGACCAAGTCGCTGACCTCGTTCATCTATGTGGCCAAGCGCTTGGTCACGCACATCAAAGAATTGGCGCTGTACCAACGTGGCATCAACGTCACCAGTGGCAATGCCTTGGCGGCTCGTTTGGCCAAGTCGGCACTCGACTTGAACATTCCTATCTTGACGAGCAGCCCCGTCAAAGAAATTTTGATGAAGAACGACCACGCCACTGGCGTGCGTGCTGGTGGCGAAGGGGGCGAGCGACGCATCACCGCGCGTCATGGTGTGGTGCTGGCCTGTGGCGGCTTCCCCCACGATGTCGAGCGCATCGCCAAAGCCTACCCGCACCTGCAACGTGGCGGTGAACATTTGTCCCCCACCCCAACCGGCAACACAGGTGATGGCTTGAACATGGCCGAAGCCGCAGGCGGCAAGGTGGAGATTCGTTTCAAAGACGCCGCCGCGTGGATGCCCGTGTCGTATGTGCCTTACGCCAATGGCGAGTTTGGCGTGTTCCCGCATCTCTTGGACCGCTACAAGCCCGGCATCATCGGCGTGCTGAAAAACGGCCAACGCTTCACCAACGAAAGTAACTCGTACCACGACGTGGGCGCTGATTTGATTCGTGCCTGCGAGGGTCAAAAAGACACCGCCATGTGGCTGGTGTGTGACAAAGCCACCCTTGGCAAATACGGCATCGGTTTTGTCAAACCCGCCCCCATGCCGATTGGCCGCTTCTTGCGCAACGGCTACCTCATCGAAGGCAAGACTTTGGCTGAGTTGGCGCACAACGCTGGCATTGATCCCGCAGGCTTGGAACAAACCGTGCGCGCGTACAACGTTGGCGCCGTCAAAGGTGACGACCCTGCCTTTGGCCGTGGCACCACCACGTTCAACCGTTACTTGGCCGACCCCGAAAACAAACCCAACCCTTGCGTGGCCCCTGTGCAAACAGGTCCGTTCTATGCGGTCAAAGTGATCATGGGCGACTTGGGCACTTTTGATGGCATTCAAACCAGCGTGGTGGGCGAAGTGCTCAAAGACGATGGTTCTGCCATTAGCGGCTTGTATGCCGTGGGCAACGACCGCGCCAGCATCATGGGCGGCAACTACCCGGCAGCAGGCATCACGCACGGCCCCAACATGACCTTTGGGTTTGTCACCGGGAACCACATCGCAGACCAAGCAGGAGTGAAAGCATGACTTACTTTGACAAACCCCTCATCGACCACCGCACCTACACCATCGCGCTGCGCAAGATGCCGGAATTTTTAGAAGTGTTCAACCGTTTGGCCATGCCCGTCTTGATGGACACCTTGGGACATCCCTTGGGGTTCTACACCAGCTGGGTCGGGCCGCAAAACCAATTCATCCACCTGTGGGCGTATGACGATTTGGCCGACTACGAACGCCGGTGCCAAGCACGCGACACACACCCGGACTTTGCGACTTATTTGGCCGCCTCAGGCCACCTGATCACGGCACAAGAAACGCGACTGATCAAAGCCACAGCGATGTCAGCTGGGCCAATTTAAATCAATGTATTGACTTAATCAAACGAAACGTGACGAACGAAGAAAACTATTTTTTACTTGAAAATTCAGGGAAAACGATAGATTTTTAACCAAAAATTCAACTTCCATTTGACGCGCATCTCAAGATAATAAGAGTAAATACATTGACGTATTTAAACCCATCACCATGACACACCACGCCACCGCACTGAGCACCCACGCTGTCGCCATCACTGGCGCGGCCGATGGCATTGGCTGGGCCACCGCGCAGCTGTTTGCTGCGCGCGGTTGGCATGTGGCATTGCTGGACATGGACGGACGCAAAGCGAGTGAACGCGCGCAAGCGCTCGGTCAACACCACATGGGCTTGTTCTGCGATGTCACCCACGCAGATCAAGTGTCTGGCGCCATGGCGCAAGTGGTGGCCCAGTTGGGACGCCTGGATGCCCTGGTCAACAACGCAGGCATTGGCGATCAAACAACGCCCACTTTGCAACAAAACGTGGACGCCTTTGATCGCGTGCTGTCTGTGCATTTGCGCGGCGCATTTTTGATGACGCAAGCGGCTCTGGCCCACATGCAAGCACAAGGCCGAGACGCCAAAGGCAACCGTGGTGCCATTGTCAACATCGGCTCCATCGCCAGCACCGGCGGCATTCCTGGGCGCAACGCCTACAGCGCGGCCAAGGCTGGCATTTTGGGCATGACCCGCGCCCTCGCTACCGAGTGGGCTCGCCAAGGCATTCGCGTGAATGCGGTGGCACCCGGCTATGTCGCCACCGCTTTGGTGACGAACTTGGCAGAAAAAGGGGCGATCAACGCGCCCGCCATCGCGCAACGCACGCCGCTGGGCCGCATGGCAGAGCCGGTCGAAATTGCAGAGAGCATTTTCTTTTTAGCCTCCCCTGCCGCCAGCTACATCACCGGTGCCACTTTGGCCGTAGACGGTGGCTGGAGCGTGTTGGGTGCGCCCGACACGGCACTGGGCGACATTGCGCATGCTTAAGCGCACATCACAAAAAACAGGAGAGACACCCCATGTTGACCATCAATCTTTTTAACGGCCTTGTCTACGGTGCATTGCTCATCGTGATGTGCTCTGGGCTCGCCCTGATTTACGGCCTGCGTCGCGTGGTGAACTTTGCCCACGGCTCGCTGTACATGCTGGGCGCCTACCTTGGCTACACCGTGGCATTGCAGAGCAACTTTTGGGTCGCCTTGGTGGCGGCCCCCGCCTTGATGGCGGCCTTGGGTGTGCTGCTAGACCGGTATGGCTTTCGCCTGCTGCAAGACCGCGAACCACTCACTGTGGTGCTGGTCACCTTTGGCTTGTTGTTGGTGATTGAAGACATGGTGCAGTCGGTCTGGGGCAAAAGCAACCTCTCGGTGGCGGCGCCCGAAGCCCTGAACTTCTCTGTTGATTTATTTGGAACCCCCGTTCCGGCCTACCGCATGGGGGTCATCGTGATAGGGGCTGCCGTGGCTCTGGGCTTGAGTTTGTGGCTGCGTCACTCCAAGGTGGGTTTGTTTGTGCGGGCCGCCAGCACGGACCCTGTGACCACCGCCATGCAGGGCGTCAACACCGATGCGCTGAGCGCGGGTGTCGTGGGGCTGGGCACGGCGTTGGCCGGCTTGGCCGGTGTGGTCGCGGCGCCCTTTTTGTCTCTCTCGCCTTCCATGAGCTCCGATGTGTTGATTGACTCGTTTGTGGTCGTGGTGATTGGCGGCTTAGGTTCGCTCGCCGGTGCATTCATTGCCGCACTTTTGCTGGGCATGGTGCAAGCGATTGGCGCGGTGTATTTACCCGATGCTTCGGTGCTGTTGCCGTTTGTGTTCATGGTGGCCGTCTTGATTTGGAAGCCCGCAGGTTTTGCTGGCAGCCGCACCTAATTGACGAGGACGTTTGATATGAGCCCTTTACGTGCTGTTCTTTTTTCTATCGCTGCCCTGCTTGCAGGCGCGGGCGTCGTCACGGTGGTGAGCTCGAACACCGTGTTGTCGCTGCTGACGCAAGCCGTGGTGTATGCCGTGTTTGCCTTAGGCATTGGCGTGTTGCTCAAACAAAATGGTTTGGTGAGCTTTGGCCATGCCTTGTACTTTGGTGTCGCGGGTTACGCCATCGGCATCACGATGCAGCAACAAATCATGCCGGTGGAATGGGCCATCTTGGCCACCTTGGTGGTTGTGGGCCTTGCCGCTTTCGTGATTGGCCTTGTCATCGTTCGTGTGCCTGGCATTGCGTTTGGCATGTTGACTTTGGCGATTGGCCAAATGTTCTTTTTGTCCGTCTCTCGCGCACGCGGCATCACCGGTGGCGCTGACGGCATGCAAGTGGATTGGCCATCCACCCTGTTTGGTTTTAGCCAGTCAGCCATCCTCAAACCTGCCGCCATGTTTTTGATTTGCTGGTCCACCTTGGTCATCGTGATGCTGCTGCTGACCTTGTTGCTCAACACACGTTTTGGTGCCATCACCGAGGCCGTGCGCGACAACGAAGAACGGGCACGCTTCATTGGCATCTCGACAGTTCTTCCTCGCGCGGCCATCTATGCACTGTCTGCCGTGGTCACCGCCGTGGCGGGCTTGTTATCCACCTTGAACACGGGGTTCGTGTCTCCCGAGAGCTTGCACTGGAGTTTGTCCGGCATGGCACTGATGATGGTGGTGGTCGGTGGTTTCAAAGCCCTGTGGGGCCCCGCACTCGGTGCGGTGGTGTATTTCATCTTCAAAGACGTGGTGGGCGACTACGCCACCCACTGGATGTCCATTTTTGGCGTGGCCTTAATTGCCGTCATCGTGTTCTCACCCACAGGCATTGCGGGCGCTTTGCAAGCCCTCTGGAGCGGCAAACCTGCGGCTGCGTCGCGTGCCAAAGCCGGTGCGCACTAAGCAACGAACAGCGCGACACACAGACACGGAACCCTTTATGAGCAATTCCTCTCCTTATGTACTTCAAGCCGACGATGTGGCCATCCACTACGGCGGCGTCAAAGCCGTTGATGGGGTATCCCTCACTTTGGAAAAAGGCCAAATTCGCGGCTTGATCGGCCCCAACGGCGCAGGTAAATCCACCGTCATCGATGCCATCACCGGTCGTCGTCGTTTGACGCGCGGCAAAGTCACCCTGCGTGGCACCGATGTGAGCGAGATGGGCGTGGTGGAGCGCCGCATGCTGGGCTTGTCACGCAGCTTTCAACGCACCAGCATTTTTGGTGGCATGCCCGTTCGCAAACAAGTCGAACTCGCCTCGCACAAGATGGGCGTCCAAGACTCAGCCGCCGATGCCGATGCCGTGCTCAAAGAACTCGAACTCGATCGCATGGCCCACGTCATGGCCGAAGACTTGGGCTACGGCGAACAACGCCGCCTCGACTTGGCCTTGGCCTTGGTGGGTCGCCCCAGCGTGTTGTTACTGGACGAGCCCATGGCCGGTTTGTCGGTCAAAGAGTCTCACGATTTGGCACACCACCTTAAAGCCCTCACCTCGCGCTGGGATGTGTCGGTGCTGCTGGTAGAGCACGACATGGATGTGGTGTTTGGCATCTCCGATGTGGTGACTGTTTTTGAATTGGGCCGCGTCATCGCCAGTGGTGAGCCGGCCGCCGTGCGCGCTGACCCGCGCGTGCGTGAAGCTTATTTGGGGAGTGCCGCATGAGCGCCTTACTGAACCTGAAAAACGTGCACGCCTACTACGGCGCAGCACACATCTTGCACGGCCTGAACTTGCATGTGAACGCAGGTGAACGCGTGGCCTTGATTGGTCGTAATGGCGTGGGCAAAACCACGGTGGTCAACACCATCTTGGGATTGGCTGACCTCAAAGACGGCCACATCCAGTTGGACAAACATGAACTGACCAAGCCCCGCCCCTACATGGCCGCACAACACGGCATTGTGGTGGTGCCCCAAGGCCGCTGCATCATTGCCAACCTCACCGTGGAAGAAAACCTCTTGCTCGGCGCGGCCGTAGGTCGCAAAGGTCCTTGGTCGGTGCCTGAGATTTACAAACTCTTTCCTATCCTGCAAGAGCGCGCTCACACCCCTGGCACAGCGCTGTCGGGTGGCCAACAGCAAATGCTGGCCGTGGGCCGTGCGTTGATGGCCAACCCGAACTTGATTTTGTTAGACGAACCGACCGAGGGCTTGGCCCCCGTCATCGTGGACCAACTCGCTGACATCTTCAACCGCGTCGCCGACCAAGGCACAGCCCTGCTGTTGATTGAACAAAATATGAGCCTCGTCGCCCGCGTAGCCCACCGTTACTTGGCGATGGCCAAGGGCTCAGTGGTGGCACAAGGCGTGGTGAGCAACTCACCCGAGGGTCTCAAAGATTTAGAAAGCCATGTGATGGTCTAAAGCCATCACACCCAGTTCCCAACGGCCGTCGGACCGACTCCGGCAATCCTTCATTCCTAGGAGACAAGCATGCAACATAAAAAAATCTATCAACTGTTAGCCAGTGCAGCGCTGGTGACAGCCCTGCCGTTGTGCGCCTTGGCGCAAGGCAAAGAGCCGGTCAAGGTCGGTTTGGTGTCATCCAAGTCTGGCGTGTTCGCAGAGCAAGGCGAAGAAGTCATGCGCGCCGTGAAGTTCGCCATTGAAGAAGCCAACAGCAAAGGTGGCGTGGATGGCCGCAAAGTCGAAGTCCAAGAAGGCGACGATGAAAGCACACCCGACGCCGGTCGCCGCGTGGCTGAAAAAATGGCACGCGATGGCCACAATCTGTTGATCGGAGCGGTGCCCTCGTCCATCTCTTTGGCGATTGCCCAAAACTTGGACCGCTGGGATGCGGCTTACTTCATCCAAGCCAGCAAGTCAGACAAGCTGACCGGCGACACCTGCAAACCACGCAGCTTCCGCACCAACCACTCTGACGCGATGGACATCGCCATGAT
>CANCGU010000053.1 GCA_947377705.1 Comamonadaceae bacterium | reverse complement strand
TTGTTGCCTTCGGCATAGCGCACGATGGCATTGGCCACATCGCTGGACTCTAGGACATGGAAGGAGGTTTGGTGTTCACCCAAATCCAGTGGCTGTGCCCATTGCTGCAGCATGGTGCGGTACTGGCGGTGCAGTGTGGTTTCGCTCTTGTCGTGTTCTGACGTGCTGCTGAGGTTGGGTGAAATCACCGTGACCACAGCAAGACGAGCGCCCGGGCGAATGCCCAGCGAGCGCGCCACGGCTTGGCGTAGCGAATACAAGGTGGCGTCGCTGGCCTCGTGGTGTGGCACAGCCACCATGACGATGGGTACTTCGTCAATTTGCTGCGAGGGCAGCGGGCTGGGCTGGTAGTGCATGCCTGCCGCTTTGAGCCAACGTTTGAAGTGCGTAAAAAAGGGTGTGCCTTGTATCTGCTTGCCGCGCTTGGTGACCTTCACCTGCTCGGGGTGTTCCAAGTCAAATGCTAAATGTGCGGCCGAAGGGTAGCGCTTGGCTGCTTCGGGCGCTAGGCAACGCAGCACCACTTCTTGCAACCACTCGGGCAAGTCATCGCGCAAACGGCGTGGCGGGGTGGGGTCCATCCACAAACGCTGGCGCATGCCGCCGCTGGTTTGTGGGTTGCCAAAGGGCAGTTCGCTGGTGGCCAATTCGTACAACATCACGCCGATGGCAAAGATGTCGCTGCGCGGATCGCCGCGCACACCCACCACTTGCTCAGGTGCAATCCATGCGGGCGAGCCCACGGCTTTGCGCAGCTCTTCAGCCAGCAAATCGGGGTAATGTGCATGGCAGGACAAACCAAAGTCCAGCAGCACGGCGTGACCGTCTGGGTGCAGCAGCACGTTGGCCGGCTTGATGTCGAGGTGACAGGTGTTTTGTTGGTGCAGGCTGTGGGCAGCGCGGGCGATGGATGCGCCAAGCCGGGCGATGTCCGCCACGTCTGCGCGCGTGCGGTTCTCTGTGTGTGCGTCCAGCACTTGCTGCAAGGTAAGGCCCTGCACATGCTCCATCACCAAGTAAGGCAGGTTCACCAAATCGCCTGCGGCCACAAAGCGCGGCACATGTGTGCCGTGCAGCACTTGCAAGATTTGGTGCTCCACCTCGAAGCCCACAATGTTCTCGGCGCCGTCGCCTGCGGTCATGCGCGGCACCTTCATCACCATGTCGAATGGCGCTGTTCGACCGTCGGCGTAGGTCACCTCGTAAATATGCGCCATGCCACCCGCATGCAAGCAAGCGCCGATGCGGAACCCGTCCAGCTCGGTGCCCGCTTCTAAGCGTTTCATTTGCCGGTCTCCAAGCGTTGGGCAAAAAATTCGGGCAACCCCGCTTCGCGCACGGCGCGAGCAGCCGCGCGGTGGTCATACGCCACGCGGTGGAAGGTGAGCTTGGCGGCTGTGCTGTCAAACACGGCATACATGGCGCGTGGGTTGCCATCCCGCGGCTGGCCGACTGAGCCAATGGTGGCAATCCATTGACGATGTTGGGGGGTGGGGATGGGCACGCCAGACGTGGGTTTGAACGCCATCAGTTGGCGACCCGTGCCTCGGTAGTACAACGACTGATGGTGCACATGGCCACCGAACACATAACGGACATCCGGGTGAGTGCACGCGGCATCCAAGCTCAGCGCTGCCGTGCGCTCGTCTTCCACATATCGCCAACGCTCAGGCGCATCGGCACTGGCGTGTACCAACAGCATGTGGTCGACCTGTTCGGTGAGCGGCAAGATCTCTAACCAAAACCGTTGCGCGGGCGACAGTTGGTCGTGCGTCCACTCAGCTGTTTGGCTGCCCAAGGAAGGGTTAGGGTTGGCCGTGTTGATGTTGTGCGTCTGAATCAACTCTTCGTGGTTGCCACGCAGCACGATGGCGCCGTCTTGTTGCAGCTTTTGGCAACGCGCCACCACTTCCGCGGGAAAGGCGCCATAGCTCACCAAGTCACCCAGCAGCGCAATGCGGGCCACGCCCTGCGTTTGTGCATGCGCCAAACACGCGTCGAGCGCGTGCAAATTGCTGTGGATGTCAGAGAGCAGGGCGTACTTCATAGCGAGACGTGCGACGCAGTGGCGAATCGCGGCTTAGTAGGTGTACACGCCTTTGCCGGTTTTGCGACCCAATTGGCCCGCCGCCACCATCTCTTTGAGCAAAGGGCACGCGCGGTATTTGCTGTCACCAAACTCTTGCAAGTACACGTCCATCACGGCCACGCAGACATCGAGGCCAATCATGTCGGCCAAAGCCAAGGGACCGATGGGTTGGTTGCAACCGAGCTTCATGCCCGCGTCGATGTCTTCAGCCGTCGCCACACCTTCGGCCAGCACAAAGAAGGCTTCGTTGATCATGGGCACCAAGATGCGGTTGACCACAAAGCCAGGCGCGTTCTTTACAGTGATGGGGCTCTTGCCCAAACGTGTGGACAGGTCGTGCACCGCGGCGTGGGTGGCGTCGGAGGTTTGCAAACCACGGATGATTTCCACCAGCGCCATCATGGGCACGGGGTTGAAGAAGTGCATACCAATGAAGCGGTCGGCACGGGTGGTGACGGCGGCGAGCTTGGTGATGGAGATGGATGAGGTGTTGGACGCGATGATGGCTTCGGGGGCCAACATGCCGTCAAGCTGTTTGACGATTTTGATCTTGAGGTCGTAGTTCTCGGTGGCGGCTTCGATCACCAGTTGGGCCGCTTTGAGGTCGTCGTAGCTGGTGCTGGTTTTGATGCGCGACAAAGCGGCGGCTTTGTCGGCTTCGGAGATTTTTTCCTTCTTGATCAAACGGTCCAAGCTGCCTGCGACGGTGGCGAGGCCTTTGGCGACGGCGGCTTCAGAAATGTCGACCATCACCACGTTCACGCCAGACACGGCACAGGCTTGTGCGATGCCGTTGCCCATGGTGCCGGCGCCGATGATGCCTACGGTTTGAATGCTCATTGGGAAATCCTTGTGTTGTGGGTTGAATCAAAGAATCAATATTAGCGGGGGAAGGGTTGCAATTGGCTGACGTGCGTCAATTTCTGTCACATCTGTGTGCTCTTGCTTTGGTGCTCCGGTGAACGGGCTTGGGGCGGCTTCCTCATGCTGGAGTACCAGAAATCGTCAGCCGCCCCAAGCCCATTCACCTGCGGGTGTGTGTTGCGGCACTTCGCGTTGCTCGTGCCTATTGCTTTGCTTTACGCCTTAAAGCGCTTTTTCGTCAAATGCAGGGCAATCTTCCAAGCTACCACGGTGTAGACGGCTAACACGCTAAGGTGCAGTGCGGCATCCGCAGGCCATTGGTCAAGGAACAGGGGGCGCACCAAGGCGATGGCCTGGGTCAGGGGCAGCCACGCCGAGATATCGCGCACGAGGCCTGGCAGTTGGTCGCGGGGGAAGAACACGCCGCTCAGGAACATCATGGGCGTAAGGAACAGCGTGAAGTAGTAGGTGAAGAAGTCATAGCCCTTGGCCAGCGCATTGAAGATCAGCGCAATGCAACTAAAGGTGATGCCCACGAACAACAAAATGGGCCATGCGGCCAAGAGCTTCCAGCTTTGCGTGATGCCCAACGCAAACATCACGCCCAAGATGGCGGTGATGGTGAAGAGTGACTTGAAGGCGGCCCACAGCATTTCGGCCAAGAGCACGTCGTCCAAGCGCATGGGGGCGTTCAAAATGCCGTCCCATGTTTTTTGCACATGCATGCGCGAGAAGGCGGAGTACAAGGCTTCAAACGTGGCGGCGTTCATGGCGCTCATGCAGATCGAGCCGCTGGCCAAGAACAAGATGTAGGGCACTTTGTCTTCGCCCAAGGTGACTTCACCGACGAGTGCACCCAAGCCGTAGCCAAAGGCCACCAGCCACATCAAGGGTTCGGCAATGTTGGCGATGAGGCTGGGAATGGCGAGCTTGCGCCATACCAAGAGGTTGCGAAGGAAGACGGGCCAGAAACGAAACATACTCAACCTTCCTCGCGGATTTGGCGTCCGGTCATTTTCAAAAATAAGTCTTCCAAGTTGGCAGGGCGGTGCAATGTGCGCAGGCCCGTGTGGGCGCTTAAGCCTTGCAGCAATTGCGCCGCGTCTTGCGTGTAGAAGAACACGGTTTCGCCGCTGGTCTCGACGCGTTGGGCGAGTGCGGCGATCGGGCTGTTAACCAAGGCCAAGGCGCCGCTGCCATACACCTCCACCACATCGGGTTCTAGGTGTTGGGCAATCAAATCACGCGGCGTACCTTCGGCAATTTTTTTGCCGTGGTCGAGCACCAGCAAGCGGTTGCACAAACGTTCGGCCTCGTCCATGAAGTGGGTGGTCAGCAAAATCGATTTGCCTTGTTGCAGCAGTTGTTGCAATCGCTCCCACATCAGGTGGCGTGCTTGCGGGTCGAGGCCGGTGGTGGGCTCGTCGAGCAGCAGCAAGTCGGGGTTGTTGATGAGCGCGCGGGCCAGGCTGAGTCGGCGTTTCATGCCCCCCGACAACTCGCCTGGCTTGGCGTTGGCCTTGTGCGAGAGCGCAGCGAACTCCAGCAGTTGTGGAATGCGCGCTTGAATGTCGACCTTCTTCATACCGAAGTAGCGACCAAACACCATCAGGTTTTCGGCGCAGGTGAAGTCGGGGTCGAGTGTGTCGAACTGGCTCACCACGCCTAAACGGGCTTTGATGGCCAGCGCATCATCCGGCATGGACAAACCGAATGCATGAATGTTGCCGCCATCGGGCTGCGCGAGGCCTAAGCACATGCGCAATGTGGTGGTTTTGCCAGCCCCGTTGGGGCCAATGACGCCCAAGCATTCGCCGGGTGCGATGCTGAACGACACATCGTTCACCACGGTGTTCTCACCGTAGCGTTTGAGGAGGTGGTTGCATTCAAAAAGTGGGGTGCTCATAGCTTAGATTGTGCCCGCCTAAAATCTTAGCTATGAATGAAAAAACCTTTGTGGCTTTGCAATACGTCCTGCCCAAGCAGGCACTCACACAATTTGCAGGCCTCGTGGCGCGCGCGCGTTGCGGCAGCTGGACCCATGCGCTCATCCGATGGTTTGTTGGCAAGTACCAAGTCAACATGGACGAGGCTGCACAGCCCGACATCACGCAGTACGAATGCTTCAACGACTTCTTCACCCGTGCCCTAAAGCCCGGCGCACGTCCCTTGGCCGATGCGGCGTTTGTGTGCCCTGTCGACGGTGCCATCAGCCAGCTTGGCCACATTGATGGTGACCAAGTGTTTCAAGCCAAAGGCCACAGCTACAGCACGCAAGCGCTGGTGGGTGGCGACACCGCACTGGCTGCGCAGTTCCAAGACGGCGAGTTCGCCACCATCTACCTCAGCCCCAAGGACTACCACCGCATCCATATGCCCAGTGCGGGTCGTTTGCGTCGCATGATGCATGTGCCCGGTGATTTGTTCTCGGTCAACCCTGCCACCGCCCGTGGCGTGCCCGGTTTGTTTGCGCGCAATGAGCGCGTGGTGTGCGTGTTTGACATGCCAACTACCGCAGGCGAGACGCCTAAGCAATACGTGCTGGTGCTTGTGGGGGCCACCATCGTCGGCAGCATGGCCACACCGTGGCACGGCGTGGTCAATCCACCGCGTCCGGGCGTCGTGCGCGAGTGGACCTATGACGACCAAGACCTGAGCCTGAAACAAGGCGAAGAAATGGGGCGCTTCTTATTGGGCTCTACTGTGGTGTTACTGTGGCCAAAGAACACCATTGCGCTCAACTCTGCTTGGCAAGCGGCACAGGGTGTGCGCTTGGGCGAGACGATGGGTGATGCCGCTTAAGGCTTACTGAAACGCCACCTCTGCAAAGCTGCGTAGCTTGCGACTATGCAACTGCGCAGGCCCTTGTTGGCGCAGCAGCTCAATGGCACGCATACCAATGCGCAAGTGTTGGTCCACACGTTCCCGGTAGAAGTGGTTGGCCATGCCCGGCAGTTTGATCTCGCCGTGCAGTGGTTTGTCGCTCACACACAGCAACGTGCCATAGGGCACACGGAACCGAAAACCGTTGGCCGCAATCGTGGCGCTTTCCATGTCCAGCGCCACGGCGCGGCTTTGGCTGAAGCGGCGTTGCGGGGTGTTGTCGGGCAGCAGCTCCCAATTGCGGTTGTCGGTGCTGGCCACGGTGCCTGTGCGTAGGATGCGTTTGAGTTCGGCGCCTTGGCATTGCGTCACATCTTTGACGGCTTGCTCTAGCGCGACTTGAATCTCAGCCAATGCGGGGATGGGTACCCACAGCGGCAGCTCTTCGTCCAGCACATGGTCTTCGCGCACATAGCCGTGGGCCAGCACGTAGTCGCCCAACTGCTGCGTGTTGCGCAGGCCCGCGCAGTGCCCCAGCATCAGCCATGCATGCGGACGCAGCACGGCAATGTGGTCGGTGATGTTTTTGGCGTTGGCGGGGCCCACACCAATGTTCACCATGGTGATGCCCGTGTGGTCTGCACGCACCAAGTGGTAGCCGGGCATTTGCGGCAAACGCGGTGGCACTTTGCCCACTGCATCGTTGACCTCTGCGGGCAACCCCACACGGCGCGTGACCACATTGCCGGGTTCCACAAAGGCGATGTAGTCGCTGTGTGGGTCTTGCATGGCCTCGTGGCCCAAACGCACAAACTCATCGATGTAGAACTGGTAGTTGGTGAACAGCACGTAGTTTTGAAAATGCTCAGGGCTGGTGCCGCTGTAGTGGCGCAGGCGCTGCAGCGAATAGTCCATGCGTGCGGCGGTGAACAGCGACAAGGGCTGTGGCTCGTTGGGCTTGGCCTCGAACGTGCCATTCGCAATGCCATCGTCCATGGCGGTGAGGTCGGGCAGGTCAAACACCTCGCGCATGAGTTGGCGGCGCTCGGCGCTCATCTCGCCTTCCACATGGTCGTGGTCGGCAAACGAGAAATGCACGGGGATGGGTTGGTGGCTCACGCCCACTTCTAGCGAGCCGCCGTGGTTTTGCAGCAGCAGGCGGAATTGCTCGCGGTAATACGCGGCAAACAAATCGGGCCGGGTGAGGGTGGTTTCGTAGCGGCCAGGCTCAGCCACAAAGCCGTAGCTCAGACCTGCGCCTTCGCTGTTGGCTTGCAGCGCACCGGTTTTGGTGTGGATGCGCACAAACGGGTAGAACGCCCGCACGCGCTGTTCAAACTGCTTACCCGCCACATACTCGCGCATGGCGAATCGCAAGTGGTCAAGGCTGGTTTGGTACAGCGCCTGCACTTGGGCAAGTGCGCTGTCGGCGTCGGTGTGACGAGAGGGGGCGATGAAGGGGGGACGAATACTCATGCCCCGATATTACCGACTACATATTGCGACGGTATTGCCCACCCACCTCAAACAAGGCATTGGTGATTTGACCGAGTGAACACACGCGCACCGCATCCATCAGCACCTCAAACACGTTGGCGTTGTCGATGACGGCTTGTTGCAGGCGTTTGAGTTGCACATCGGCTTCTGCCTTGTGACGGGTGTGGAAGTCTTGCAAGCGCTGGAGCTGGCTTTGCTTTTCCTCTTCGGTGGAGCGGGCCAGTTCGAGCTTGTCCATCACTTGCTCGCCGTGTGGGTTGCGGAAGGTGTTGACGCCGATGATGGGCAGCTCGCCGGTGTGCTTGAGCATTTCGTAGGTCATTGATTCGTCTTGAATCTTGCCGCGTTGGTAGCCGGTTTCCATGGCGCCCAACACACCGCCGCGCTCGGCGATGCGCTCGAACTCGGCCAGCACGGCTTCTTCCACCAATTCGGTGAGTTCTTCGATGATGAACGCGCCTTGGTTGGGGTTTTCGTTTTTGGCCAAGCCCCACTCGCGGTTGATGATGAGCTGAATCGCCATGGCGCGACGCACCGAGTCTTCGGTGGGCGTGGTGATGGCTTCGTCAAACGCGTTGGTGTGCAAGCTGTTGCAGTTGTCGTAAATCGCAATCAAGGCTTGCAGCGTGGTGCGGATGTCGTTGAACTGAATCTCTTGCGCGTGCAATGAACGGCCAGAGGTTTGGATGTGGTATTTCAGTTTTTGTGAACGCTCATTCGCGCCGTACTTCTCTTTCATGGCCACGGCCCAGATGCGGCGCGCCACGCGGCCCATCACGGTGTACTCGGGGTCCATGCCGTTGCTGAAGAAGAAGCTCAGGTTCGGGGCAAAGTCGTCAATGTGCATACCGCGCGCCAAGTAGGCTTCTACAAACGTGAAGCCGTTGGAGAGCGTGAACGCCAATTGCGAGATCGGGTTCGCGCCCGCTTCGGCAATGTGATAGCCGCTGATGGACACGCTGTAGAAGTTGCGCACTTGGTTGTGCACAAAGTACTGGGCGATGTCGCCCATCACCTTCAATGAAAACTCAGTGCTGAACAGGCATGTGTTTTGGCCTTGGTCTTCTTTCAAGATGTCGGCTTGCACCGTGCCGCGCACGTTTTGCATGACCCATTCTTTGATCTTGGCAGTCTCGGTTTCCGTGGGGTCGCGGCCGTTGTCCTTTTTGAACTTCTCGATGTTCTGGTCGATGGCGGTGTTCATGAACATCGCCAAGATGGACGGCGCTGGGCCGTTGATGGTCATTGACACGCTGGTGGTGGGGTTGCACAGGTCAAACCCGTCGTAGAGCACCTTCATGTCGTCCAGCGTGGCCACGTTCACGCCCGAGTTACCCACTTTGCCGTAAATGTCCGGACGTGGGTTGGGGTCGTTGCCATACAGCGTGACCGAGTCAAACGCGGTGGACAGACGTTTGGCATCCATGCCCTCGCTCACCAGTTTGAAGCGACGGTTGGTGCGGAACGGATCGCCTTCGCCCGCAAACATGCGGGTGGGGTCTTCGCCCTCGCGCTTGAAAGCAAAGGTGCCAGCGGTGTAGGGGTAGCTGCCGGGCACGTTGTCGAGCATGAGCCATTTCAAAATTTCACCGTGGTCTTCGTACTGTGGCAGGGCCACTTTGCGAATCACCGTGCCGCTGAGGGACTTGGTGGTGAGTGCGGTGCGAATCTCTTTGTCGCGAATCTTCACCACGTACTCGTCACCGGCGTAAGCGGCTTGCATGTCGGGCCATTGGGCCAACAACTTGCGCTCGGCGCCGCCTAAGTGTTCTTCACGCGCAAAGGCCAAATCAATGGCGGCTTCCGAGGCCTTGGCGCGACCTGGCTTGTCTTCGGCCAGCATGCGTGCCGCTTCGCGCAGTTGTTGAATTTCGCGGGCCAGTTTGGCTTGGGTGCGTGCGCGCTTTTTGTAGCCGCGCACGGTGTCGGTAATTTCAGCCAAGTAGCGTGTGCGTGCCGCAGGCACCACCGGTGTTTGGTTGCTGCTGTGGCGCACGTCCACCAGTGGCAAGCGGCCTTCCTTGAAGGTGAGACCCAGTTCGGTCAAGCGGCCTTTGAGGGCTTGGTACAGGGCGGTGACGCCGTCGTCGTTAAAGCGTGCGGCCATGGTGCCGAACACGGGCATTTGCTCGGTGGGGGTGTGCCACGCTTCTTTGTTGCGTTGTACTTGTTTCGCCACATCGCGCAGCGCGTCGCTGGCGCCTTTGCGGTCAAACTTGTTGATGGCGATGAACTCAGCAAAGTCCAGCATGTCGATTTTTTCAAGCTGGCTGGCTGCGCCAAATTCTGGCGTCATCACATACATGGGCACATCCACATGCGGCACGATGGCGGCGTCACCTTGGCCAATGCCCGAGGTTTCCACAATGATCAAATCGAACCCTGCGCACTTGGCGGCTGCCAACACGTCGGGCAGGGCTGCGCTGATTTCGCTGCCGAAATCGCGCGTGGCGAGTGAGCGCATGAACACGCGTGAGCCACTGCTCCACGGACCGATGGCGTTCATGCGAATGCGGTCACCCAGCAAAGCGCCACCGCTCTTGCGGCGTGACGGGTCAATCGAAATCACAGCAATGCGCAAGGCATCGCCTTGGTCCAAACGGATGCGACGCACCAACTCGTCGGTGAGTGACGACTTGCCCGCACCGCCAGTGCCGGTGATGCCGAGCACGGGCACCTTGTGCTTGAGCGACTCTTTGCGCACCGCTTCGACCACCTTGGGGTCGGCTTTCTCGTTCTCCAGCGCGGTGATGAGCTGCGCCAATTTGCGCCAAGCCATCTCGTCGTGGCCTTGAATCTCTTTGACGGCTTTGGGGGCGTAGCTCGACAAGTCTTTGTCGCAGCGCATGATCATTTCGCCAATCATGCCTTGCAGGCCCATTTTTTGGCCGTCTTCTGGGCTGTAAATGCGTGTCACGCCGTAGGCTTGCAGCTCGCGAATTTCTGGAGGCACGATGACGCCGCCGCCGCCGCCAAACACTTGGATGTGTTCACCACCACGCTGGCGCAGCAAGTCGACCATGTACTTGAAATACTCCACATGGCCGCCTTGGTAAGAGCTGATGGCAATGCCTTGCACGTCTTCTTGCAACGCGGCGGTCACCACTTCGTCGACCGAGCGGTTGTGGCCCAAGTGAATCACCTCGGCGCCCATGCCTTGCAAGATGCGACGCATGATGTTGATGGCGGCGTCGTGCCCGTCAAACAATGAGGCCGCTGTGACGAAGCGCACTTTTTGCGTGGGCTTGTAGTTGGCGAGGGCTTGGAATTCGGCGGATAAATCAGACATCAGAGGCTCCGAGAAAACGGGAGATAAATCGGTAGAAATGGAGTTTACGTTTACGTAAACGTCAATCATAACGCCCGCCAAAGTTTTTGGGTGAGGATTTGCCCTAATAAAAAAAAGCCGCAGCGCCAAAAGGCGCTGCGGCTGGGTCTAAACCCGTGTGCGGCTTATTTGGGACCGTACAGGTAGTCAGGCAACCAGAGGGTCAGCCCAGGCCAGATGTACATCAAAACCATGCAGATGATGACGATGAACATGTAAGGCATCATGCCCGCAAAAATCTGATTGATGGTCACATGTGGCGGTGACACCCCTTTCAGATAGAAGGCCGACATCGCCACAGGCGGTGACAAGAAGGCTGCTTGCAAGTTCACAAACACCAGCACGCCCCACAGGATCGGGTCGATTTGGAAGTGGGTGAGCAGTGGCAAGAAGATCGGCACAAAAATCACAATGATCTCGGTCCACTCCAAAGGCCAGCCCAGCACAAAGATGACGGCTTGCGACAGCAGCATGAACTGCAGCGGCGTCAGGTCCATCGCCATGACCCACTCTTCCACCAAACGTTGACCACCCAAGACGGCGAACACGGCAGAGAAGAGGGCTGAGCCCACAAACAACCAGCACACCATCGAGGTGGTTTTGGCTGTCAAGAACACCGCTTGCTTGGTTTTGTCAAAGTCCAGCGAGCCAGACCACCATGCCATGATGAAGGCGCCTGTGGCGCCCACCGCCGCCGATTCAGTGGCGGTGGCCAAGCCCAGCAAGATGACGCCCAAAACGACCGCCGTCAGGATGCCCAGCGGCATCACCGACTTGACCAGCATGTTCAGGATCTCAAATTGCTCAGCGTCAAAGCCTTTGTAGTACCAAGCCAGCAAACCAAACAGCACCAGTGCCGTGCCCCAGAAGCCGGTGTAGAAGCCCTCTGGCACCTCGATCACTTTGTCTGCTTCGACCACTTCATCGCCCAAAGACACAGCGTTGTCATTGGTCTCTGGGGCATCTGCCACTGTGTCGCCACCCATCTCTTGCAAACCTTCAGGCTCTGCGGATGACGTGGTTTTTTCAGCCACGATATCGGTGCTCATCTGAACGATTTCAGTGCCAGCTTGCGCATTGGCCGTGGCTTGTGAATAAACCACCACATACCACCAAGAGGTAGCCAGCATGGCCAAAACAACGAACACGGGTGCCAAGGCCATGCTGAAGCTGCGAGCCAATAGGCCCCACGTCACGCGCACATCTGACGTGCTGATTTGTAGCGCACGGCTTGGCATGATGACAGCCTTCGCCAAGGCGGGCAGCATGCGCTTTGAATACTGCTCGCCCAGCTTGGTCAGCCAAGGCGACACAGGCGCTTTGGTTTGGTCTTCAGGCAACTTCGGTGCAATCGATGGGTCAATCAGCACCCAGCCGATGACGTAAATCAAATACAAGAAGGCCAAGAAGAAACCAGGGAACATGGCGGCTGCATAGAGCTTGACCACAGACTGGCCAGCCACAGCAGCGTAAACAATGATCATCACCGAAGGTGGAATCAAAATGCCCAAGGTGCCGCCAGCCGTGATCACGCCTGCTGCCAAGCGTGTGTCGTAGCCTGCATTCAACATGGGGCGCATGGCAATCACGCCCATCAGCACCACCACCGCGCCAACCAAGCCGCTGGCAATGCCCCAGAAGGTGCAAATCACCAAAGTGGCCACGGCCAAAGAGCCGGGCAATCGACGGAAAGCCAACTGAACGCTGTGGAACATTTTGTCCACCAACGCACCGCGCTCCATCACATAGCCCATCAGCACAAACAGCGGAATGGACAGCAGTGTGTCGTTGGTCATCGCACCATACGTGCGCTGCACCATGAGGTTAAAGACGCGGTTGTCTAGCCAAGGTTGGCTGGGGTCATAAAAAGCGGTAAAGCCAAAAGCCATGCCCAAGCCCATCAGCGTGAACGCTGTGGGAAAGCCCATCATGATCACCACGATGATCAGACAGAGCATGGTGAGTCCGAGTGCTGGATCGCTCATTTGTTTTCTCCCATCGCGTGGCCACCGCGCTGA
>CANCGU010000052.1 GCA_947377705.1 Comamonadaceae bacterium | reverse complement strand
GGCCTGATGAACTTTGACAAAGTAGGCAAAGCGGCTTGGTTTGGCATCGTCACCCCGTTCCAGTTCGGCATGCCAGTGTTTGACCCCGTGCTCATCCTCACCATGACCTTGGTGATGATCGTGGTGATGATTGAGTCCACCGGCATGTTCTTAGCCTTGGGCGAAATGACCGACCGCCATGTGGACCGCGCTGCGCTGACTCGCGGTTTGCGCACTGATGGTTTGGGCACGCTGATTGGCGGCATTTTCAATACCTTCCCGTACACCAGCTTCTCGCAAAACGTCGGCTTGGTTGCCGTCACTGGCGTCAAGAGCCGCTTTGTCTGCGTGGCCGGCGGCATCATCCTCATCATCTTGGGCGTCATTCCGAAGATGGCTGCTTTGGTTGAGTCCTTGCCCACGGTGGTGTTGGGTGGCGCTGGCTTGGTGATGTTTGGCATGGTGGCCGCCACGGGCATTCGCATCTTGGGCGGTGTGGACTTTAAGAACAACCGCTTCAACAGCTTGGTCGTGGCCATCTCGATTGGCATCGGCATGATTCCGCTGATCGCCCCCAACTTCAAGCAATGGATGCCGCACAACCTGCACCCATTGATTGAATCGGGCATTTTGTTGGCCTCTATCTCTGCGGTGTTGTTGAACCTGTTCTTCAACGGCGCTTCAACAGACGACTCAGCGGCTGTGGAAGCCGCACGTCAAGCGGACAGCCACTAAAAACAAGTTGGGAACTTTCACGTAGAGAGTCAAAGGCCCGCTTCGGCGGGCCTTTTTCATCACGGCACAGTCCCAACTGGGACATAAGCAGTAATACCAACAAGTCGTGCGATAGCGCACAGTTACACTCGCTAAACAAAAAAAGCATTCCCTCTTCGGGTCGCAACACAACATTTCCCCATTGTCTGGAGCAAACAAAACATGGAACTACTTCAAAGCACTGACTTCTGGCTAGGCCTGATGCTGATCATTTGGATCAACATCATCTTGTCAGGCGACAACGCCGTCGTGATCGCTTTGGCGGCGCGCAGCTTGCCGCCCGAACAACAGAAGAAAGCCATCATGTTTGGCTCTGGCGCAGCCGTGGTGTTGCGTATTGGCTTGACCGTGGTTGCCGCCAAATTGATGACTTTGGAATATTTGCAAATCATTGGTGGCATGTTGCTGCTCTGGATTGGCGCGCAACTGTTAGAAGCCGAAGAAGAAGGCGACGAAGAAGGCGCTGAGCACAGCAACTTGTTCTCAGCCATTCGCACCATTTTGATCGCTGACTTGGTGATGAGCCTGGACAACGTGATTGCCGTGGCCGCCGCCGCCAAAGGCGACGAAGTGCTGCTCATCATTGGCTTGGCCATCAGCATCCCCTTGGTCATCTTCGGTAGCACCTTGATGATCAAACTGATGGAGCGCTTTCCCATCATCATCACCTTGGGTGCTTGCTTGATCGGTTGGGTGGGCGGGGAAACCGTAGCCAATGACGTGGTACTCAAAGCCTTTGGCGAAGCCAACCCTTGGTTCCACATGACCTGCGCGGCAGCTGGCGCCGTGATTGTGCTGGGCTGGGGCAAGTTGAAATCGTCACAGCACCACAAAACCGTGGAAGCCGAATAAGCCCTTTAGCTTTGGACACTCACAAAAAGCCAGCTTTTGAGCTGGCTTTTTTAATGCCCGGAGAAAACGTCCTTGTGCGCACCGCGTCAGTGCGCGTCACCACATTGGTGCATTGTCAGCTTGTATACAAACCAAACTCGCGCACAATTTGTGAGAACCACTGCATAAACACCTCCTATAACGGGCACCTTTATTGCAAGGTTGTGGCTATCTCTTTTCTCAATTTCGTTTTTCAGAGGCATTTATGATCAAACGCACTTTCATTAAAACCGCACTTGGCTTGGCACTGGCTGCTAGTTTTGCCGGTGCTTCGGCACAAACCACCCCTCTCAAGTTTCAACTCGATTGGCGCTTTGAAGGCCCTGCCGCCTTCTTTTTGGTGCCTGCTGTCAAAGGCTATTTCAAAGATGCCAAGCTCGACGTCACCGTGGATGCAGGCAACGGCTCTGGCGGTGCGGTCAACCGCGTGGCGTCAGGCGCTTACGACTTGGGATTTGCCGACTTGGCAGCTTTGATGGAATTTCACGCCAACAACCCTGACGCACCGAACAAGCCTGTGGCCGTGATGATGGTTTACAACAATACCCCCGCTTCAGTGATGGCGTTGAAAAAATCTGGCATCAAAACACCGGCTGATTTGGCTGGCAAAAAGCTCGGCGCGCCTGTGTTTGATGCAGGGCGCCGCGCCTTCCCCATTTTCGCCAAGGCCAATAGTGTGCCTGCGGTGAACTGGGTGTCCATGGATCCACCTTTGCGCGAAACCATGTTGGTGCGCGGCGATGTGGACGCTATTACGGGCTTCACCTTCACCTCCTTGCTCAACATCGAAGCGCGTGGCGTCAAAGCTGACGACGTGATCGTCATGCAATACCCAGACTTTGGCGTGAAGCTGTATGGCAACGCCATCATTGCCTCGCCCAAGTTGATCAAAGAAAACCCAGCAGCTGTCAAAGCCTTCTTGGCCGCGTTCGCCAAGGGCGCGAAAGACGTGATCGCAGACCCCACCAAAGCCATCGAATCTGTGAAAGCTCGCGACGGCATCATCAACTCCGAACTCGAAACACGCCGCCTGAAACTGGCCATCGACACCGTGATCAACAGCCCAGATGCACGCGCTGAAGGCTTCGGTCAAATCAAAGGCCCACGTTTGTCTTTGATGGCATCGCAAGTGTCTGATGCATTCAACACCAAGACGCGCGTCAAAGCGGAAGACATCTGGAACGGTTCCTTCTTGCCCACGGCCAAAGAACTCGATGTGTTGCCCAAAGGTAAGAAGTAAATAGGCGCCTCTTGATGACTGCTTCTCCCGAACACTTCGTTGATTTTCAAAACGTCTGGCTCGCCTACAACGACGAGTTGTTGGCGCAAAACCACTTCGCAGTGGAAGACATCAACCTCCAAGTCAAACAAGGCGAGTTCATCGCCATTGTTGGCCCGTCGGGTTGTGGCAAATCCACCTTCATGAAGCTCACCACGGGTTTGAAAAAACCCAGCCGTGGTGAGATTTATGTGGATGGTCAGCCAGTCAATGGCCCGCTCAAAATCAGCGGCATGGCGTTTCAGTCGTCCTCGCTGCTGCCATGGCGCACCACGCTAGACAACGTGCTGTTGCCTTTGGAAATCGTGGAACCTTACCGCTCCAACTTCAAGGCCAAAAAGGCCGAATATGAAGACCGCGCTATGAAGCTGCTGCAAAGTGTGGGCCTGAGCGGCTATGAGCGTAAGTTCCCTTGGGAGCTGTCTGGTGGCATGCAACAACGTGCCAGCATTTGTCGCGCGCTGATCCACGAGCCCAAAATGCTCTTGCTCGACGAACCGTTCGGCGCACTGGATGCGTTCACGCGTGAAGAGCTGTGGTGCACACTGCGCGACTTGCATGCAGAACAAAAGTTCAACGTCATCTTGGTCACCCACGATTTGCGCGAGTCGGTCTTTTTGGCGGACACCGTGTACGTGATGAGCAAGAGCCCAGGCCGCTTTGTGGTCAAGCGCGACATCGACTTGCCACGCCCCCGCGACCTCGAAGTGACTTACACCCCTGAGTTCACCCACATCGTCCATGAGCTGCGCGGCCACATCGGCGCCATGCGTAAAGACGGCACCCACCTCGGGCAGTAAACACCATGAATCAAAAACAACTCGAAACTTGGGCGCCTTGGGGCTTGCTGATTGCGACCTTGGTCATTTGGCAAGCCGCTTGCTCGCTCTTTCATGTGTCTGAATTTGTCTTCCCCTCGCCGCTGCGCATTTGGGAGCAAATGGTCGAATACCGCGATGTCATCGCGGGTCATGCGTGGCGCACCTTTTGGGTGACCATGGTGGGTTTTGGCATAGCCATCGTCGTGGGCGTGCTGTTGGGCTTTGTCATTGGCAGCTCGCGCTTGGCCTATGCCGCTGTCTACCCGCTTATGACGGGCTTTAACGCTTTGCCCAAAGCGGCCTTTGTGCCGATCTTGGTGGTGTGGTTTGGCATTGGCGTGGGCCCGGCCATTCTGACGGCGTTTTTGATCAGCTTCTTCCCCATTATGGTCAACATCGCCACGGGCCTAGCCACCTTAGAGCCCGAGCTTGAAGACGTGTTGCGCGTGCTCGGCGCCAAGCGCTGGGACGTGTTGGTCAAAGTGGGCCTGCCCCGCTCTATGCCTTACTTTTATGGCTCGCTCAAAGTGGCCATCACCTTGGCGTTTGTGGGCACCACGGTGTCTGAGATGACGGCTGCCAACGAAGGCATTGGCTACTTGCTGATTTCTGCGGGCTCAGCCATGCAAATGGGCTTGGCCTTTGCAGGCTTGGTGGTGGTGGGCGCGATGGCCATGATCATGTACGAGCTCTTCAGCTTGGTGGAAAAGCACACCACCGGCTGGGCACACCGCGGTTCGCAAAACCACTAAAAATTTATTGATTCGTTTGACATCAAAAAGCCGCTTTGTAGCGGCTTTTTGTTAGTCATAAATTATTCAATGGAAGTTGCAAATCATCGTAACTTCTAGTCTAAATTCGATAAATTCAACGAATTTACGAATATCATCAATCACACTTTCGCCCGGCAATTCAACCTTCTGACCCCGCCGGATTCCAACTACTTGAATGGCGATACACATGGCATCTTCAACAGATCACTCTTCCGAGCCACAACACATCGGAACCAATACAGCAGATAAGTTATTCATCGTCTTTTTGGTGCTCGTCGTTGCAGCCGTCACATGGCTCGGTGTCGTCAACTACAAGGAAGCCTTGAAAGTTGAAGCCTCCAAAAGCAATGGCGAAGCTTGGGTTGCGTGGTTGACCGAAACAGGCACCACGCGCTTTGAAGCCAACACCCAGCACCCCGCATGCAAAGGCGGTGTCAAACCCGCAGCCGATGCCAAAGCGGACACCCCCGGCACCTGGGGCGCTTGCTTGACGCACATCTTGGCCAATACAGATCTCAAAGAGCAGATCAACCCCTTCTTCAATGCCGCACCGCATTTTGTGGCCGCCTGCGACCCCAAAGATCGCACGTTGATGGGCGCCATCTTGTTGGAAGACTTGATGCCGACCCCTCCCGGATCTGCCACACCTTTCGTGGCGACGCAGCTAGTGGAAACAGACGCAATTGACTACAAGATGCAATTGCGCCTGTCTGTCTGTGACAAGGGTGGCTATGCCATCAAAGTTGCTGAGTTTGAATTCTGAGGTCTGACATGAATACCCTATCAAAGCAAGAGAAATTTCTACAAGACCTCGACGTCCAGTCCATCCTCGGCCAAGACGAAGAAGCCAACATTGACCGCAACTTGCCGATGCGCAAGTGGTTGTACTCATGGTTGCTGGATCCAAACATTCCAGGCAACTTCCAAAAAGAACTTGACAAGTGGATCAGCTATTTGATCATTGGTAACTTGTTCAGCTTGATGTTTGAGCATGTACCTGCGGTTTATGAGCCCTATCGCACTTGGTTTGAGTTTTTCGATATCTTCTCGGTCGCCGTGTTCACCATTGAATACGCCTTGCGTCTGTACCTGGCTCCTGAAGACGAAGAGTTCAAGAACCGCAAGCATGCACGCTTTGGCTTCATCACCAGCCCGTTTGCCATCATCGACTTCTTGGCTGTTGCGCCCTTCTACTTGAAGGCCTTCATTCCAATCGATTTGCGCGTATTGCGATTCCTGCGTCTGTTGCGAATCTTGAAGTTGTTCCGTGTCTTGATTCCAGCATTGGCTGAATTTAAAGAGTTGAACAAAGGCCGCACATTCCGCCAAAAAGTCCATGCGTTGGTGTTCCCAAGTGACTTCGGCGGCACCATGCAACACATCTTCGAAGTGTTCATTGGTGTGTGGGTGATCTTGTCTGTGATGGCCGTGATCTTGGAATCGGTCAAGAGCATCAACTACATCCTGCATCTGCAGTTTGTGATCTTGGATGCTGTGGCCGTGGCCATCTTTACCGTGGAATACTTCATGCGCATGTACTCTTGCGTGGAAGAGCCTGGCTACAAAGGTTCATTCATGGGTCGTTTCCGCCAAGCTAAAAACCCATCCACCTTTATTGACTTCTTGGCCATCTTGCCCTTCTTCTTAGAAGTGTTCTTGCACCACTTGATCGACTTGCGCTTCTTGCGAGTGTTCCGTTTGGCCCGATTGCTCAAACTCACACGCGGCAGCGATGCGACCGCCGTGTTGGTCAAAGTGGTGGTGCGCGAGTGGCCTGTCATGGGCGCGGCCACCTTCATCATGATGTTGCTCCTGGTCTTGACCGCCAGCTTAGGTTACTTGTTTGAATACGACGCCCAACCTGAGAAGTTTGAGAACATCCCCACCTCCATCTATTGGGCCGTGATCACCTTGGCCTCCGTGGGCTATGGCGATATTTCCCCCGTCACTCCGATGGGCCGTGCCATGACCAGCGTACTGGCTCTGTTGGGCATTGGTATCTTCGCGATCCCTGCGGCGTTATTGGCTTCAGCCTTCAGCGACGAGTTGGTCAAAGAGCGTGACCAATTGAAAGCCAACTTGTTTGCCATCCTCAAAGACGGCCACATCAGTGAATCAGAAGCGATCGTGATTCGCGCAGAAGCTAAGCGCTTGCACTTGACGGTGGAAGAGGTGAACAAGCTGATTGAAGTGGTGATCAAAGAGCACGAGCTCGAAGAACGCAACCCGCTGCCCATCCACAAGATTGCTGAAAACCCAGCCTTAGCTGTGGAGCACTACAAAGTGTTGTTGGGCCAAATCCGACAACTCGGCGTGCAAGTGGATGCCGCTCAGTTTGACCAAGCGGCCCAGCAAGGCGAGCGTTTATCTGCCAACGAATTTGCCTTGTGGCAAAAAATCCAAGGTAAGCCATAAGCCTGCACTCAAGCGGCCACGCTTGACTGTGTGGCCGCTTTTTTATTTCGACAAGATATACATACAAATTAGTTAGACCCTCGCAATGACTACAGGATTTAAAAATACCCTGATGGAGATCTTGGACGGCTCGCCTAAGCACACGGCCAGCCGCTACGTCGAGTGGATGATCACCTTGGTGGTGTTGGTCAACTGCTCTGCCGTGATCCTTGATTCCGTCCCAGAAATTCACACTGAATTCAAAGAGTTCTTTCACGAGCTCGAGTTTTGGAGCGTGATGTTCTTCACGGGTGAATACATCTCTCGCGTGTGGTCATTGGGTGCCAAGTACAGCCGCGAGAACGGTGGTGCTTGGAAAGGCCGCTTTGAATACATGTTTAGCGCGTTTGGCTTGGTCGACTTCTTTGCCACCATGCCCTACTACATGCACATGTTCTTGCCGGGCTTGGACTTGCGCATCTTGCGCGTCTTGCGTTTGTTGCGAATTTTGAAACTCTCCAAATACAACACCGCGCTGCAAGATTTATTTCATGCGATTCATTCTGAGCGCCAGGCGTTTGGCTCTGCCGTGTTCTTGTTGACCATTGCAACCATTGTGTCTGCATCGTTGATGCACTTCGCGGAAGGCCATCATCAGCCTGAGTTCTTTGGCACGATTCCACACTCGATCTACTGGTCGATCGTGACCATCACCTCGGGCTATGGCAACGTCGAGCCCATGACCAAAGCGGGTGAAGCCATTGCATTGATTACCGGATTCTTGGGGGTCTGTATGGCCGCGATCATGACTGGTATTGTGGCTTCGGCCTTCTCCAACCAAGTGGCCCGTAAGAAGGCGGCGTTTGAAGCGCAACTGCGTGAAGTTTTCAAAGACGGCAACATGTCCGACGAAGAGAAAGAAACGTTGCAACGTCTGCAAGCGCACTACCGCTTGTCGGATGAGCAAGTCGAAGCCATGATGCTTCGCGCTAAAAACAAATCGTCAGCCAACGACTGAGCGAACCATGACCACAGCAATTCCTACCCCCTCCCTGTATCAACGCATCAAGCGCCGCACCTACGAAATCATGGAAGGCGAAGTGCCTGACAAATACAGCCATTTCGTTGAAATCTTCGTTGCCCTCTTGGTGGTGGCCAACGTGATTGGCATCATCTTGGAGTCTGTGCCTGAAATCCATGAAGCCCTCGAGCACGAGTTCCATTGGTTCGATGTGTTCAGCGTGGCCGTTTTTTCGGTCGAATTTGTCTTGCGCGTTTGGTCGTACAGCGAGAAATACATTCACAGCGGTGGCACTGCTTGGCAAGGCCGCAAAGAGTATGTGTTCAGCTTCTACGGCATCATTGACTTTGTGAGCACCGTGCCTTTTTACTTGCAACTGCTCTTTCCGGGTGCTGACTTGCGTGTGCTGCGCATGTTCCGCTTGATGCGAATTTTCAAACTCTCTCGCTACAACAGCGCATTTGAAGACATGGTGGCCGCCGTCAAAGCAGAGAAAGACTCTTTCTCATCTGCCGTGTTTTTGCTGTTCATCAGCTGCTTGTTGTTCTCTTCGCTGATCTACATCATTGAAGGCCACGAGCAGCCGGAAATCTTTCCATCCATCCCAGCTGCGATGCATTGGTTTGTCATCACCATCATCTCGGGCTGGGGCAATGTGGACCCTGTGACCTTCGTCGGCACGATCTTGGTGATCTTCACGCAAATCTTGTCCATCGCGTTGGCCGCGATCTTGACCGGTGTGGTGGCTACCGCCTACACCGCACAGGTTGAGCGTCGTCAAGCTTTGTATGAAATGGAAGTCCGAAATGTGCTCTCTGATGGCGTTGTCACAGAAGAAGAGCAGGCTCAACTTAAAATCATGCAAGCCAAACTTGGCATGTCGGATGAGCAAGTAGAGGCCATCAAACATCAGATGGAGGAAGAGAAACAAATCTCTGATGCCAACAAGCACGTGAAATAAACAGGGAATCACCATGGACAACCGCGCTTACGAAAAATACAAGCAAGAGAATCCGGACGTCTACACGCCCCTCTCGACTTACGACTACGTGAACCAATTTGTGCACGAGCTCACCAATGCTGAATTGGTGGTTTGCGGCGTAGCCATTGCTTTAGCAATCGTGGCATTGGCCAAACTTTTTACCAAACGGAAAAAGAAACCTTCTGAAAACCACAACGAGTTAAAGGGAAAAACTGATGAGTGAAGCACCAGAAACCGAATTGCCAGATCACGGGAACGATCCATTCCGCACACGTTGCGCCATGTTGGTGTCTAGCTTGGCGATGTGCTTGGCGATTGCCAGCTTGGGCGGAAATAACGCGTCAAAAGAAAGCATGAGTAACAACATCTTGGCCTCAAATGCTTATGCGTTCTACCAAGCAAAGAACATTCGTCAAACCGACTACAAAATCGCTGCGGATGAGTTGCGCATTCAAATCGCCAACGACAAGCTCTCAGCTACTGCGAAGCAAATCGCTGAAAAAAAACTCGAAGCCTACGAAAAAAATATCGCACGCTACGAGTCTGAGCCTGAAACAGGCGATGGCAAAAAAGAGCTGATGGAGAAAGCCAAGGAGCACGAGCACGAACGTGACATCGCTTTGCGCCAAGACCCTTGGTTTGACTACGCCGAAGCCTTGTTGCAAATCGCCATTGTGCTGACTTCCGTCGCCATCCTCACTGGCGCGCAAGTCTTGTTCTGGGTACCTTGCGCCTTAGGAATATTAGGCATCTTCTCCACCATTAATGGATTTATGCTGTTCATCTAAATTGAACAGACATTAAAAAAGGCCGCTCACTGAGCGGCCTTTTTGCTGGACGAAAGACTTAGATGTCTTTCGTGCGGTTCTTGATATCTTCTTCAGACATCAATTCCAGCTCATATGCACGGTGCTCAGAAATCCATTTGCGGCTGACCATCATGCGCAGAATAGTTTCACGGGTTGCAGGTGCTGTGTTGTCTTCCGTCAATTGCTCACCGAACAACAAGACCATGATGGTTTTGCCCACGATGTTCAACAAAATACCAAACAGTACCAAGCCCATCAACATAGTGAGTGCTGCAATCACGCGTCCACCAAAGGTAAGCGGGAACATGTCACCGTAGCCGGTGGTCGTCAAAGTCACCATACACCACCACATCGCTGCGGGGATCGATGTAAAGAAACGTTTGTCTTCTGGAATTGGATTGCCGCTGATTGGGTCCACAGGCATGAACTTGGCAGCCTCTGGAGGCGCGTCAGCAGGTAGTGGATTGGCTTTGATTTCCGCATCCAACTTAGCTTGACCCGTAGTAATCGCTTCAGCTGAATACAGATCGCCTTCGACGTAGTACATCAAGGTGCTGGAGATCATCACGACAGAGAACAACGCGATGAAGTAGATCTTGAGGTTAGTCAGGATAGGGTTCGAGCTTTCCAACTTCTGTTCCAACTGCTGCAAGGCAATGCGCGCCATTTTCAATACTCGGAGCACTCGGACCACGCGGAGTACTCGGAACACCTTAGTACCTTGCAAGGCCGTCAAGTTCATGATGGTCAAGTAGGTAGGCATGATCGAGATCAGATCCACCAAACCCCAGAAGCTGAAGAAGTACTTCACACGGTCTTTGGCGTAGAACAAATTGCCAAGATAGTCCAAAGTGAAGAAGAAGACTGCTGCATATTCAATGTTATTGAACAGTTGCGCGTGAACGGTGGCGTAGGGTTCTACGGTTTCACCGGCGAGTGACAAACACGAAATCAAAATCCAGAAGTTGATCGCTGCCACCCAGCGTGTGAACGCTTTGCTGGTGGGATCTGTGAAGACACGCTGTATCAAGCTGTCTGAGTTTTCTTGGTAACGCACATTTGAATGCATCTGTATTTTTCCTTAATTGAACCAAACGGAAAATTTGGTCTGGGAGTGATTCTAAGAATCACATGCAATCCGATCATTTAGTGCAAGCCCTAATGAAATAAGAAATAAGCATTTATCTTAATGAATGAATCAGAAAATACAGCCCATTCATTTCATTTTATTAATACAAATGAACTTATTTAAGGGCGTAAATATTTCTATGAAATCTCGAAGAAATTGAGCGCTGACAACACACCAAAAACTACACGTTGCCTGCACCAAATCAAAGCGCGATAAGCACAATCGGGTAGAGTGAGTGGTTATTCCAATTCAACTTTTTTGACTCTGATTTAGCTATGCAAAGCACTACCGACACGCTCACGTGGCGCGGACGAATTGAACAATTCATTACCCACCACGCCATTCAACATTTCTTAGTTTTTCTGATCGTTGTCAACGCTGCAATTCTCGGCATTGAAACTAATCATGAAGTGATGGAATCATGGGGTGATGAGCTGTTCTTGCTGGACCACGTCATCTTGGGTATCTTCATCATGGAAATCGTCTTGCTCATTGCAGCCCGCGGTTTCTCATTTTTCAAAGACGCTTGGTGCGTGTTTGACTTCATCGTGGTGGGCATTGCGCTCGTTCCGGCATCCGGATCCTTGGCAGTATTGCGTGCACTGCGTGTACTGCGTGTACTTCGCCTCATCAACAAGGTCGAGAGCATGCGCAAAGTGGTAGGTGGTCTGCTGAGCTCTTTGCCCGGTTTGGGCTCTGTGTTTGGCCTGATCATGATCATCTTCTACGTTGCATCGGTCATTGCAACCAACCTGTATCACAAAGACTTTCCAGATTGGTTTGGCAGCTTGACGACAAGTGCATTTACCTTATTCCAGGTGATGACTCTTGAGAGCTGGGCTGACGGCATTGCCCGCCCAGTCATGGAGGTATTCCCCTACTCTTGGGTTTTCTTCATCTTGTTCATCTTGATCGCCACATTCATCATCTTCAACTTGTTTATTGCTGTGATCGTGGACTCCATTACCGCCGATAAAGAAAAAGACCATCGTGATCACAGTCACCAACTAAGCGTTCAAGACGAACTACAAGAACTGCGCAAAGAAGTTACAGCCTTGCGTCAATTAATCATCGACCAAAGCAAACGATGACCACGCATCACACCTCGCCACTCTTGAGCTTTTACAAATGGGTGTTTGACCCAGAGTTCAAGCATGGTTTTCAACGCCAAGTCGAACGCACGATTGCGTTCTTGATCGTGGCGAGCGTGATTGCGGTATTGATCGAGAACACTCCCGAGATATATAACGACTATCAGCATTGGTTTCATTGGTTTGACGTTGTCACCGTAGGCATCTTCACTGCTGAATATGTGATGCGGGTTGCAACCGCACACTTGAGCCCTGACTATGCTGGCAAAAGCTTTCCTCGCCTTCGCTATGCCTTGAGCTTTTATGCATTGGTTGATTTGATCGCCATTGCCCCATTTTATTTCGCACGCTTTGTCGACATAGATGTGGAAATGCTGCGCGTATTACGGGTTATGCGGTTGGCACGAATGTTCAAGCTCTCACGTCAACTCATTCCTGCATGGCATGAGTTTCAAACCCTCAATGAGGGGCGTAGCTTGCGCGCGAAAATCTTTGCATTGCTGGAGCCCACAGGTCACTCGGGCCGCTTGCACGCCTACATCGACAACTTCATCGTGTTTTGGATCGCCTTGTCCATCACCTGCGTGATTTTTGAAACTGTCGCCTCAGTACGTGCGATGTTTGCCATTGAGTTTGAAGTCATCGACGTGATGGCCTTCACCATCTTCACCATCGAATACATCGCGCGTGTTTACACCGCGCCAGAAAATCCAAAATACAAACATCTTCGGATGCCGCACTGGGCGCATGTCCGTACAGGACAAGCCGTCATCGATTTGCTGGCGATTTTGCCATTCGTGTTAGAGAGTTTATTCAGTCAACACCTTGACTTGCGCTTCTTGCGAGTGTTCCGTCTGATGCGAATGCTCAAGCTCACGCGCTACACCTCCGCCATGGAAACACTTTTCAAGGTGGTGATGCGGGAATGGCAAGTCATCTTCGCTTCTGTGTTTGTGATGATGTTATT
>CANCGU010000051.1 GCA_947377705.1 Comamonadaceae bacterium | reverse complement strand
GCACCTTTGCTGGCTTTGCGCAACGGCCAAAGCGAAGCCGCGGTAGGCGTGTTGCTCGCCATGTTTGCCTTGACGCAGGTGTTCTTGGCGTTGCCCGCTGGTCGTTATGCTGATTTACACGGCTTGAAGCGCCCTGTGATGTGGAGCGTGCTCATGTGCGTAACGGGCGCGGGGGCTGCAGCGATGTGGCCTATCTTTTCTGTGTTGTGTTTCAGTGCTTTGATGACAGGCGGTGCCACAGGTTTAGCCATCATCGCCTTGCAACGCCATGTGGGGCGTGCCGCGCAAGGTGTGGCACAAATGAAACAAGCGTTCAGCTGGCTGTCGATTGCGCCGGCGTTCTCTAACTTCATTGGCCCGTTCACCGCGGGTTTGTTGATTGACCATGCAGGCTTTCAATGGGCGTTTGCGGCCATGGCTGCGCTACCCGTGATTGCTTGGTGGTGGATACGCCAAGCGCATGAGTTACCCAAAGCGACCAAGCCTGAAGGTCATGAAAAAAACAGCGCTTGGGATTTGTTGAACGAACCCATGTTTCGCCGTCTGCTGATGGTCAATTGGTTTTTGTCCGCGTGTTGGGATGTGCATACTTTTGTCGTGCCCATTTTGGGCCACGAACGCGGCCTCAGTGCTTCCGCGATTGGTGCTATTTTGGGTGTGTTTGCTTTGGCCGCCGCCTTCATTCGCATGATGATGCCGTTCATTGCCGCACGTTTGCATGAATGGCAAGTCATCACAGGTGCGATGCTGATCACCTCATTCATGTTGGCGGTTTACCCGTTTACCCAAACCGCTTGGCTGATGGGGGGGTGTTCGTTGCTGCTGGGCTTGTCTCTGGGTGGCGTTCAACCCATGGTCATGAGCACGTTGCACCAAATCACGCCAGAGCATCGGCATGGTGAGGCCTTGGGTTTGCGTTTGATGGGCATCAATGCATCCAGCGTACTGATGCCTATGGTGTTTGGTGCAGCAGGTACTGTCATCGGCATTAGCGGGGTGTTTTGGTGTGTGTCAGCCTTGGTGGGGTTTGGCTCACGCAGTGCGTATTTGCTCAGAGTTCATAAAACGCACGAATAAATTTCCATGACTCTTCGACGCTGTCGCTGTATTTGAATAACTCGGCATCTGCGGCGGAAATCACGCCTTCTTCGATCATCACGGAGATATTGAACAAGCGCTTCCAATAACTGCTGCCAAACAAAACGATGGGGACAGGCTTTGCTTTTTTGCATTGCACCAAGGTGAGGGTTTCAAACAGCTCATCCAACGTGCCAAAGCCACCGGGGAAGGCCACCAAAGCCTTGGCGCGCATCATGAAGTGCATCTTGCGCAGCGCAAAGTAATGGAATTTAAAACTTAAGCCTGGGGTGATGTAGGGGTTGGGTGTTTGTTCATGTGGCAAGGCAATGTTCAAGCCCACGCTGATGCCGCCTGCCTCAGCCGCCCCACGGTTGGCGGCCTCCATGATGCCAGGGCCACCTCCTGTGCAAATGTAAAACTTGCGGCCGTTGGTTCGGTGTTCACAGTCTTTGGTGATGAGGTGCGCCAGCGCACGAGATTGTTCATAAAACCGTGCGTTGCGAACCAAGGTTTCGGCTTCTGTGATGGCCTGCTCGTTGCCGGTGTCGCGCGCTTTAATCAACAAGCTGTGTGCAGCCTCTTCACTTCTGAAGCGTGCGCTGCCGAACACCACCACGGTGTGTTCAATACCCAAGGCTTGTTGTGCCAAGTCTGGTTTGAGCATTTCCAGTTGGAAGCGAATGCCGCGCGTTTCACGGCGTAGCAAAAACTCAGGGTCTGCAAAAGCAAGTCGGTTGGACTCGGGGGACAAGGTGTCACCTGTCGGCGACTGCGCCTTCAGTGTTTCCCAAGCTTCAGCAATTCTTCGGTCGTGAGGGTCAAGCATTCCATCCATGGCGCTATGTTAGCGGTTCGCTTGACGTGGCCATGAAAAAAGGCTCCCTAAGGAGCCTTTGTTTTGTAAACCTATGAGGTTTAGACGCGCTTGCGGTATTCGCCCGTGCGTGTGTCGACTTCAACTTTGTCGCCTTGCGCTACGAACAATGGCACAGCTACTTCGAAGCCGGTTGCCAATTTGGCGGGCTTCAACACTTTGCCTGAGGTGTCGCCTTTGACAGCGGGCTCAGTCCAAGTGATTTCGCGCACGACGTTGGTGGGCAATTCCACAGAGATGGCTTTTTCGTCGTAGAACACCACTTCGAGTTCCATGCCGTCTTCGAGGTAATTCAGGGCGTCGCCCATGTTGCTGGCTTCGACTTCGTATTGGTTGAAGTCAGCGTCCATGCAGACATACATCGGGTCAGCGAAGTAAGAGTAGGTGCAATCTTTTTTGTCCAAGATGACTTGGTCCATCTTGTCGTCGGCCTTGAACACCACTTCGGTACCGAAGTTGGCGATCAAGCTTTTCAATTTCATGCGAACGGTGGACGAGCCACGACCGCCACGTTGGTATTCGGTGCGCAGGACAACCATGGGGTCCTTGCCGTGCATGATGACGTTGCCAACGCGGATTTCTTGAGCGGTTTTCATAGTGTGAGGTTTTCTTAGAGGTATGTGGCCCGTGCAGCTCAAGCTGCGACGGAGTTCGCAAAGCCACTTATTTTAGCGTTTTTGGGCCGCAAAACTGACCAATTGGCTTGTGAGGTCGGTTTGAGCCCATAAACGCTGCTGTGTTTGATGGCTCCAACCACGCCAAGCGTCAATGGCTGTGCGGGATAGCGCTGGAAGTGGCCCTGTTTCTAAGCCATTCCAAACCGCGTCAAATTTTCTTAAATCGGCGGGCATCTCCAGCGCCGTTTCAAAGGCATGCAGCTTGTCGTGGTGAGCTAAATCGTCTTGCGGGTAAATGTGCCATACAAACGGTTTGCCTGCCCATAGAGCACGTACCAGCGAGTCTTCGCCACGCACAAAGTTGAAGTCGCAAGTCCACAGTAAGTGGTCAAAGTCGGTTTGGCTGAGGTAGGGCAGTTGGCTGATGTACAGCTGGCTTGTGCCGCTGCTGGGCATGTGCAGGGCTTGGGCTGCTGCTGCTACGGCTGCGCTTGGGCGGCCTTGAGCGACCAGCAAGCGGGTGTGGGTGTCTGCTTGGCTGAGTTGCTTTAGCAATTCGGGCAAGGCTGGGGGTTCGTAGCAAAACATACTGATGACTTGTTCGTTGGCTGCAATGGGTTTGTCTAGCGGCAATGCGCTTAGCCATGCTTGTCGTTGAAACACTGCTTGTCGGGCAGATAAATCTGGCTCGCGCAACAAACCCCCCGTGTCTGGTGTGAATCCCGGAAAGAAAAACCATTTGGTCATCCCGCGTCCAGGACCACTCATCACGGGTGAAGCCAAACCATGCGAACGTGCCACGTAGCCTTCGGCGCTCAAGTATTCGAGGTTGATCCACGCAGGCGATGTGCCTTGCGCCATAAGTGCTTGAAACGCTTCGGGTAGCTCGCAGCCGAAGGCTTCGACCACCACGTCGCCGATTTGGAATGTTGCGTCTTGCCCTAAAGCTTGCAGTGCAGCAGTGTCGGGCCACGCGTGAACAGCGACACCTGCGCAACCCTGTGGAGCCATCCAAGCTAAAGCCGATGCATCGTCTCCCCATAGCCGCACGTTGTGGCCGCGCAGTGCGAGATCAGCGCACAGTCGCCAGCACACGCCAAGGTCGCCGTGGTTGTCGATGACGCGACAAAAAATATCCCAGTGCAGGCTGGGTGATGAATGGGTATCGGATTTCACGTCTCAGATTGTCCACAATACAGGGATGGAAGAAAAAACCGCACCACGCCATCCGCCCGAGCTGTTAGAGCTGGTGGCCAGCTTGCCTGCGTTGCCCGGCGTGTACCGCTACTTTGATGCGCAAGAGCAAGTGCTGTACGTGGGCAAAGCCATCAACCTGAAAAAGCGGGTGACCAGCTATTTCCAGAAAGATCACGGTGGCTCACGCATTGGCCACATGGTGAGCAAGATCGTGCGCATGGAAACCACGGTGGTGCGCTCAGAGGCAGAAGCGCTTCTGCTGGAAAACAACCTCATCAAAACGCTCAAGCCCAAGTACAACATCTTGTTCCGTGACGACAAGAGCTACCCGTATTTGAAGATGACGCGTGGCGTGGCGGTGAAGGCCGATAACGCTGCAAAGCAGGCTTCATTGCAAGTTGGCATGGCCAAATCGAGCACGGCCAATCCCAACACGGTCAACCACCTGAGCGTGAACCCCCAACAAGTACCCCGAGTTGTTTACTACCGCGGCGCGGTGGACAAACGCCACGACTACTTCGGCCCGTACCCCAGCGTGTGGGCGGTGCGTGAAGCCATTCAGCTGTTGCAAAAAGTGTTTCGCTTGCGCACCTGTGAAGACACGGTGTTCAACAACCGCACGCGCCCGTGTTTGTTGTATCAAATCAAGCGTTGCTCAGGGCCGTGTGTGGGCCTGATTTCTGTGCCTGACTACCAGCGCGATGTGGACAGCGCCATGCGCTTGCTGCGCGGTGAAACTCAAGAGGTGATGGGTAGCATCGAAGCGCGCATGATGTCGCACGCCGAGAAGCTAGAGTTTGAACAAGCCGCCGAGCTGCGCAATCAAATGAGCGCGCTGTCTAAAGTGCTGCATCAACAAGCGGTGGACACCGTGGGCGACCAAGACGTGGACATCCTCGCCGTCAAAGTGCAGGGCGGTAAAGCGTGTGTCAACTTGGCTATGGTGCGCGGTGGCCGACATTTGGGTGACCGCCCTTACTTCCCTGTGCATGTAGACGATGCCGAGCCCACCGAAGTGCTAGAGGCATTTTTGAGTCAACACTATTTGGATGTGCCCGTGCCGCCCGCGCTCATCACCAGCCACGCGGTGGACAAAGAGCTACTGCAAGCGTTGACCGAACAAACCGGCGTCAAGATTGCCGCGGTTCACAACCCACGCGAGCAACGCCGCGTATGGCTAGAAATGGCGCAGCAAAATGCCGACATTCAACTGGCGCGATTGTTGGCCGAAGAAGGTTCGCAACAAGCCCGCACGCGTGCGCTGGTGGATGCGCTTGACTTGGCCCCTGAGGATTTGGAACAGTTCCGCGTCGAGTGCTTTGACATTTCGCACACCTCGGGTGAGTCCACGCAGGCCTCGTGCGTTGTGTTTCATCACCACAAAATGCAAAGCGCGGAATACCGCCGTTACAACATCGAGGGCATCACCGGTGGTGACGATTACGCCGCCATGCGCCAAGTACTGGTGCGCCGCTACAGTAAGTTGGCCGAGGCCGTGCGTGCGGGCGAGGGCAAGCTGCCCGACCTGGTGCTGATTGATGGCGGCAAAGGCCAAGTGAGCATGGCGCGTGAGGTGTTTGAGTCGCTCGGGCTCGACCTGTCGCGCATCGTGGGCGTGGAAAAAGGCGAGGGCCGCAAAGTGGGCCTAGAAGAGCTGGTGTTTGCCGATGGCCGCGAGAAGGTCTACCTAGGCCGTGACTCCGCCGCCTTGATGTTGGTCGCGCAAATCCGTGACGAAGCGCACCGCTTTGCCATCACCGGCATGCGTGCCGCACGCGCCAAAGTGCGTGTGGGTGGCAGCAAGCTTGAGGAAATTCCGGGTGTGGGGCCGAAGAAACGCGCCAAGCTTTTGCAGCGCTTTGGTGGCGCACGCGGCGTGGGTGACGCCAGCGTGGCAGACCTGTGTACGGTGGAAGGTATCTCAGAAGAGTTAGCGCAAACGATTTACAACGCGCTGCGCTGAGCGCTCAGCGTGAATACGCGTGCCGTTGATGCGCGTACCTTGCAGGCGCGCTCTTGTGCCTTATGGCTTCACCACTTCCAGCAAGCGATCCAAGCCACCTTCGTTGATGGCCACCATGGCTTGCTCACGCACTTTGGGTTTGGCGTGGTAGGCCACTGACAAGCCCGCCTCACCCATCATGGGCAAGTCGTTGGCGCCATCGCCCATGGCAATGGCTTGGCTGGGCTGTATGCCCATGTGCGCACAGACCTGTAGCAGCATCTTGCGCTTTTCAGCGCCATCACAAATATCGCCCCAGTCTTGCATCACCACGCGGCCCGTCAGGTGACCGTCGGCGATGTCGAGCACGTTGCTGCGCGAAAAATCGATGTTCAACATCTCGCACACGCGGTCAGCAAAGAAGGTGAAGCCACCGCTGACCAACAGCACCTTCATGCCGTGGGATTTGCAGGTGTCCACCAAAGTCTTGGCGCCGGGGTTCAGGCGCAAACGCTCCTCAAACACCTCATGCAAGGCTGACTCGGGCGCGCCTTTGAGCAAAGCCAAACGGCGGCGCAAGCTCTCTTTGAAATCGGCAATCTCACCGCGCATCGCCGCCTCAGTGATGGCTGCCACCTCCGCCTTGCGGCCTGTGGCATCGGCAATTTCGTCAATGCACTCGATATTGATCAACGTCGAGTCCATGTCAAACGCGATGAGTTTGAAGTCTTGGAGTTTCAGGGGGGCGTTGAAGCCTTGGATGGCAAGGCCGGGGGCGAATTCGGTGGCAGCAGTCATAAGAAATTATCGTTTAAGTCTGTGCGTTATGGCTGCGTTTCAGCTGCTTTGGCGGCAGATGGCACGTTAGGCGTGCCGAGTGAGCGCAACACATCGCGTACCATTTGTGCACGGGCTTGTGGCTCGGGCAGTTCGCGCTCAATGCGCAAGCGGTCGTTGCCAGCCAGTTTGATGTGCTTGTTTTTTTGCACCAGCTCGATGATGCGCATGGCGTCAAACGGTGGGTTGGGTTTGAAGCTGATGTGGGTCACACCGGGGGCCGCGTCCACCTTGGTGACGCCATAGCTGCGGGCTTGCACGCGCAGGCGGTGCACGTCGATGAGGGTTTGCGCTTGCGCAGGCAGTTTGCCAAAGCGGTCCACGATTTCTTCATGCAAGTTGTCGAGCTGATCGCCCGTTTTGGCGGTGGCCAGTTTTTTGTAAAACGACAAGCGCAGATGCACGTCGCCGCAGTAGTCGTCGGGCAGCAGGGCGGGGGCGTGCAGGTTGATTTCGGTGGTGGCGCTCAAGGGGCTGAGCAAGTCTGGCTCTTCACCGTTCTTCAACGCACGTACGGCTTCAGACAACATGTCGTTGTAGAGCTGAAAGCCCACTTCCAGCATGTTGCCGCTTTGGTTTTCGCCCAGTACTTCGCCCGCACCACGAATTTCAAGGTCGTGCATGGCGAGGTAAAAGCCCGAGCCCAGTTCTTCCATTTGTTGAATCGCGTCTAGGCGTTGCGAGGCTTGCTTGGTCAGGCCCTGTGTGTCGGGCACCATGAGGTAGGCATAGGCTTGGTGGTGGCTTCGACCCACGCGACCGCGCAGCTGGTGCAGCTGGGCCAAACCAAACTTGTCGGCGCGGCTCATGATGATGTTGTTGGCGCTGGGCACGTCAATGCCGGTCTCGATGATGGTCGAGCACAGCAGCATGTTGTAGCGCTGGGCCACAAAGTCGCGCATGACGCGTTCGAGTTCGCGCTCAGGCATTTGGCCATGGGCCACGGCAATGCGGGCTTCGGGCAATAGTTCTTCTAGCTGTGCGCGGCGGTTTTCGATGGTGGCCACATCGTTGTGCAAGAAGTAGCACTGGCCGCCACGCTTGAGTTCGCGTAGCACGGCTTCACGAATCACGCCATTGCCTTCGTTGCGCACAAAGGTTTTGATGGCGAGGCGGCGTTGTGGTGCGGTGGCGATGACGCTCAAATCGCGCAGACCTTCGAGGGCCATGCCCAGTGTGCGCGGGATGGGTGTGGCGGTGAGCGTGAGCACATCCACCTCGGCGCGCATGGCTTTCATGGCTTCTTTGTGGCGCACGCCGAAGCGGTGCTCTTCGTCGATGATGAGCAAGCCAAGGTCTTTGAATTTGACCGACTCACTCAGCAACTTGTGTGTGCCCACCACGATGTCGACTTGGCCTTCAGCCAAACCTTTGGCGGCAGCGGTGATTTCTTTGGCCGAGCGAAAGCGGCTCATCTCAGCAATTTTGATGGGCCATTTGCTGAAGCGGTCTACCAAGGTTTGGTAGTGTTGTTCGGCCAGCAAGGTGGTGGGGGCCAAGAAGGCCACTTGCTTACCACCCGTCACGGCCACAAAGGCAGCACGCAGGGCCACCTCGGTCTTGCCAAAGCCCACGTCGCCGCAGACCAAACGGTCCATGGGGCGCGGACTGATCATGTCTTGCATGACGGCGTGGATAGCCGCGCGTTGGTCGGCGGTTTCTTCAAAGCCAAAGTCGTTGGCGAAGGTTTCGTAGTCTTGGGGCGAGTAGCGGAAGGGGTGGCCTTGACGTGCGGCACGGCGTGCGTAGATGTTCAGCAGTTCGGCGGCAGCATCACGCACTTGCTCGGCGGCGCGGCGTTTGGCTTTGTCCCACTGGGCGGAGCCGAGTTTGTGCAACGGTGCTTCGTCGGCACTCACGCCGGTGTAGCGGCCAATCAGGTGGAGTTGACTCACCGGCACATAGAGCACGGCGTTGTCGGCGTATTCGAGGTGCAAGAACTCTTGCAACGCGGGTGTTCCATCGGCGTTTTTCTCGCCCAAGTCCATGTTGATGAGGCCACGGTAGCGGCCAATGCCGTGGGCGTTGTGCACCACGGGGTCGCCGAGGTTGAGCTCGGACAAGTCTTTGATGAGCGCTTCGACATCGCTGACTTGTTCTTGTTTCTTGCGGCGGCGCGTGGTGGCACCGACGGCAAAGAGTTCGGTCTCGGTGATCAGGTCGAGGCCAGCTTCGGTCCAGCTAAAGCCCACTTGCAGCGCAGCGGTGGCGATGCCAATTTTTTCGGCGCTGCTTTCGAATTCGGCCAGCGAGTCAAACGCAGGCGGGCTGACGTTGGATGAGCGCAAAAAGTCGAGCAAGCTTTCGCGTCGGCCATCGCTCTCGGCCAAGATGAGCAAGCGGTTGCTGGTTTTACCGGTGTGCGCTTGCAGCTTTTGCAGCGGGTCTGCCGCACCACGCACCACGGTGAGGTCGGGCAGGGTTTGGGCAAACGCGTTGTCGATCACATCGGTGACGTGCGGACGCAGCGCAAATTGCGCGTAGCTGTTGGCAGAAGCGTAAAACTGTTCGGCGCTTAAAAATAAATTGGTCGGTGGTAAGGCAGGGCGCTCGGGGTCGCCTTGCACCAAACGATAGCGGTCTTGCGTGTCTTGCCAAAAGCGTTGGAAAACGGGCTCTAAATCGCCGTGCAACACCACGGTGGCCGATGGGCCGAGGTAGTCAAACACGGTGGCGGTTTCTTCAAAGAACAAGGGCAGGTAGTACTCAATACCCGCGGTGGCCACGCCGTTGCCAATGTCTTTGTAGATGCGGCTCTTGGTCGGGTCGCCATCGAGCATTTCGCGCCAACGGTTGCGAAACAACGCACGCGAGGCATCGTCCATGGGGAACTCGCGGCCTGGCAGCAAGCGCACTTCGGGCACGGGGTAGAGGCTGCGTTGGCTGTCGGGGTCGAAGGTGCGGATGGAGTCGATTTCGTTGTCAAACAAATCGACGCGGTAGGGCACCAATGAGCCCATGGGGAAGAGGTCAATCAAGCCGCCGCGCACCGCGTATTCGCCAGGGCTGACCACTTGCGTGACGTGGGTGTAGCCCGCGAGCGTGAGCTGTGACTTGAGCTTGGCTTCGTCCAACGCTTGCTTGACTTTGAAGTGGAAGGTGTAGCCAGCCAAAAATGCAGGCGGTGCCAAACGGTACAGCGCGGTGGTGGCTGGAATTAGCACCACATCGGCGTCACCTTGCGAGATGCGCCACAAGGTGGCCAAGCGTTCGCTGATGAGGTCTTGGTGTGGCGAGAAGCTGTCGTAGGGCAGCGTTTCCCAGTCGGGGAATAGAACGCAGCGCAAGTCGGGAGCGAAGAACGCCATTTCGTCTTGCAGGCGCTGGGCATCCACGGCATCGGCGGTGATGATGGCGACACGTTGTTGTTTGGCTTTTTCGCGCGTACCGAGCTGTGCGAGCAGCAATGCGTCCGCAGAACCGACGGGGCGGGGCATGGCAAATCGTTTGCCGGGACTCAATGAGGGCAGGTGCATTGGGGTAATTCTAGAATGGGGGCTGAGCTTTCTATTCGCTGAGGCTCAAACCTATTCAATGCCCTTACACACCCACTGCCCTATTCGTTTTTTTGCCGTCATTCCCTGCGCAGGTTTTGGCAGCCGTGCGGGCACGGCCACGCCTAAGCAATACCAAGCCATTGCGGGCTTGCCCATGGTGGTGCACACGCTCAAGGCCTTTGCAGGGGTGACGCGCATGGCCAAAGGTGTGTTGGTGTTGGCGCCCGATGATGTACACATGGACGGTGTGCTGAACGCGCATCCACAGCCTTTGTTTGACACGGTGCGCACAGGTGGCGCGACACGCGCTGAGAGCGTGCTGGCGGGTTTGCGTGAGCTGGTGAAGCAGGGCGCACACGACACCGATTGGGTGTTGGTACATGACGCGGCGCGTTGCTTGGTAACGCCCGAGCAAATCAACGCATTGATGAATGCTTGCCAAGACGATGCGGTCGGTGGCCTGTTGGCCCATAAATTGGCGGATACCCTGAAAGCTGAAGCGAATGGCCGTGTGGCTCAAACGGTGGACCGTGCTGACAAGTGGCTGGCTCAGACCCCGCAAATGTTTCATCTAGGCGTTTTGCTGCATGCGTTAGAGCAGGCGAGCGCTGCGGTCACGGACGAATCCAGTGCGATTGAGGCGATGGGCTTGAGCCCTTTGCTTGTGCCCGGCTCCGCGCAAAACTTCAAGGTGACCTATCCAGAAGACTTTGCCTTGGCTGCCGCTATTTTGAATTCGCGTCAATGACGCTAGATGGTTTCATGGAAAGAACACACGATGACCGTACCCTCATTTCGAATTGGTGAAGGCTGGGATGTCCATGCTTTGGTGGAGGGGCGCCCGCTCATGTTGGGTGGTGTACGCATTGAACACACGCATGGCTTGCTAGGCCATTCAGACGCCGATGTGCTGCTGCATGCCATCACTGATGCGCTGCTAGGTGCCGCGGCACTGGGCGATATTGGCCGGCATTTTTCAGATACCGATGCGGCTTACAAAGGCGCCGATTCATGGGTGCTGCTACAAAAAACCGCTGAAATGGTACGCGCTGCCGGCTTTCAAATTGGAAACATTGACAGCACGGTGATTGCGCAAGCGCCTAAGCTGGCGGCTCACATGCCAGCGATGTGCCAACGCATTGCTCAGGCGCTAGATGTAGATGTGTCTCGCGTGAATGTGAAGGCAAAGACGGCCGAAAAAATAGGCCCTGTGGGACAGGGCCTAAGCATGGAAGCGCGTGCAGTCGCACTGATTTATTAAGGGCTTGTTGATTTAGCGCCCAAGGCGGCTAAGCCGTCCACCACTTCTCTGACAACACGACGGTGTTCAGGTTCGAGTGTGAAATAGCGAGCAATCAATTGCTGGTCAACCAAATTGATGCGTTCGTCTTTTAAAACTTCATCTGCTGGCCGCGGTGGAGGGGTGCCAAATAGTAGCCCTTCTGGTGAAATTTTGAGCCATTTGGACAACACCATCAATTTGTCTTGTTTGGGAATGGACACCCCCATGAGCCAATTGCGTGCTGCGTGAGAAGAAATGCCCTCACCCCAGTAGCGAAGATTGAATTCGTTGGCGACGACGGTTGCCGAAACTCGAACGCCTGCATCTTTGAGTGCGGCGCGAAAACGGTCTGCAAATTTGCTGGTTTCTTTGGGGTAGATTTGTGTCATACCTCGAAGGTAAAAGAGATTTGGCTCAGTGTTGTAATTGCAAGTACAAAAGTATTAGTTTTGTGGTTTAAGTATTACAAATAAAAGCCAAATCTTCTCATTTGCTTACTGAGCTACCCAGCCTCCATCCATATTCCAAGCAACGCCACGCACGTTATTGCCTGCGGGCGAACAGAAGAACACGGCCAATTCGCCCAACTCCTCAGGGGTTGTAAATTGCATAGAAGGCTCTTTTTCACCCAATAGCAGCTTGGTGGCTTCGTTGTTTGAGATGTTCAAGGTCGCTGCCTTGGCATCCACTTGTTTTTGAACCAAAGGTGTCAGAACCCAACCAGGGCAAATGGCATTGCAAGTGACACCTGTGGTTGCATTTTCTAGTGCCGTGACTTTGGTTAAGCCAACAATGCCATGCTTGGCGGCGACATACGCAGATTTTTGCGCGGACCCTACCAAACCATGTACCGAAGCCACATTGATGATGCGGCCCCAGTTGTTTTTTTGCATGTGTGGCAATGCCAAGCGTGAGGTGTGAAAAGCGCTGGTCAGGTTGATGGCGATGATGGCATCCCAGCGCTCGACGGGGAAATCCTCTACGGAGGCAACGTGTTGGATGCCAGCGTTGTTGACCAAGATGTCAACGCCGCCAAAGGCGTCGGTTGCAAATTTCATCATGGCTTCGATGTCTGATGCCTTGCTCATATCAGCGCCGTGGTAAGCCACTTTGACACCCAGTGCGGCCACTTCGGCCTTGGGGCCTTCGGCGTCGCCAAAGCCGTTGAGGATGATGTTGGCGCCCTGGCGCGCCAATGATTTGGCAATGCCAAGACCGATGCCGCTGGTGGATCCAGTGACCAAAGTTGTTTTACCGATGAGTGTGCGTTCAGACATTTTCAAAACTCCATGCATTACGATGAGAAACCTATAGACATTATGCGGTTCAGCGGCTTACATGAAACATAACGGAGAAATGCAACGCGCTTCACTCTTGAACGTGTCGTTGCAAGATTTACCTGACCAACCTGAGGCGTTGGCGCGCGCGCGCGCGTTCGCACACCCCTTGCTGATGGGGGCCTTGCTAGATACAGGTGAAGATGCGTTGACGCATGCGGATGCTGTGACCGCCATCTTGCAGCACATTGGTGGTTCTGAGGCCATGCAAGCTGCGTGTTACTTGGTTTATGCCGCCGAGCATTTGCAAAAGCCGGAAGAGGTGATTGCCAAAGCCTTTGGCGCAAGCTATGCCGAGCTGGCCCTAGAGACCACACGTTTGATTCGTGTGCAACGCCAAGCGCGCGCTGTGGCGGCAGAGTC
>CANCGU010000050.1 GCA_947377705.1 Comamonadaceae bacterium | reverse complement strand
GCAGGCTTTTGGGATTCGCTGTGTGATTGGCCATCAACTGGCTGAGTTTTTCATTGAGAATTGTTTGAAAAATGGGGTTTTAGCCGTTCAGCTTGATGCGGCCCGACATCAGCAACTGATGCAAGATGTAATTTTGGCGGATGGCCATTCTGATATGCAAGTCGATCTGCTCAATTGCCAAATTCGTGCTCCTAGCGGTGGGGTCATGACATTTGAGATAGATTCTCAACAGCGTCGTATGCTGCTTGAAGGCCTGGATGAAATCGATATGACGTTTAAAAACATGGCTGACATTGAGCGCTGGGAGCGCTGCAATCAAATTACAAAATGAAAAGATGGTTAGCGGTTGTCGTTGGCTCCTTGATCTGTGATATACTTTCGTTTTTCCAGAGCGGCTGTAGCTCAGCTGGATAGAGTACTTGGCTACGAACCAAGGGGTCGTGGGTTCGATTCCTGCCAGCCGCACCAAATTGAACAAGGGTTTACATCTTCGGATGTAGACCCTTTTTCTTTGGTACGTCTTTTTACTTTCGGTGCATAAAATTCTTCTATGAAAAAAAACATTGCTATTTCTGGTTTGGCGGCGCTGACCGGTGTTGTGGTTCTTGGCCTGAGTGGGTGTGCCACCCCTGTTGCTAAACCTGCGTTTTATCCAAATGCGCACTATCAATACGTGGGTCCAGCTCAAGCCCAAGCAGACGCCCAGGCGTGTGCGAATTTGGCCCAACAGTCAGAGGTGGGCGCAGTGAACAAAGTGGATGCAGGTCGTGCGGCTGCGGCAGGCGCTGCGGGTGTGGGTACGGCGGGCGTTGTTGGCTCATTGCTCAGCGGTCATAAGCCGGATTTGAAGAACATAGCCGCCGGTGCGGCAGCGATTGGTGCTGGGGGTGCTGCGGCAACAGCGGCAGGCCAGTCTGTAGGCGGCAGTAGTTTGTATCGCCAGTTCGTGCAGCAATGTTTGGCGGAACGCGGCTATCAAGTGATTGGGTGGCACTGATTTTTTGTTGGCTATGAGCAAAGCTTTCACGCGCGAAACGGATGCGGATGATGAAGACATCACCTTACCGCCATTGCCTGTCGGCAGTAAAAACTACATCACACCGCAAGGCTATGCGGCGCTTCGGGCGGAGCTGTTTGAGCTGATTGACGACGAGCGTCCACGCATCGTGGAAATCGTGCATTGGGCCGCCAGCAATGGCGATCGTTCAGAAAATGGTGATTACCTTTACGGTAAAAAACGCCTGCGCGAGATTGACCGCCGAATTCGCTTTTTGACCAAACGTCTAGAGATTGCCGAAGTCACCGACCCCAGCGTGCACCATGGCAGCGATCAAGTGTTTTTTGGGGCAACAGTGACCTATGTGGATGAAGCGGAGACAGAACGCACGGTTACCATCATGGGTATTGACGAGGCGGACAGTTTGAAGGCCCAAGTGACATGGGTATCACCCATTGCGCGTGCTTTGCTCAAGGCCCGCGAAGGTGATGTGGTGAAGCTGGTCACGCCCGTGGGCGTGCAAGATGTTGAAGTGGTTGAGGTGCGTTATCCCGCACCACCTGCTCAAAAAGCTTAGGCTTCGCGGCCTACACCCGACACCACGCGCTGCGCTTGCAGCACAGACGGTACGCGGCGCAAGTTACCCAACACAGCCTCTAGGTGCGCCTTGTCGCGCACCGTGAAGATAAAGCGCAAATCGGTGGCCTCTTGGCCGCTCACTTCATCGGCCATCAACACATGGGTAATGTCCGCTTCGGCACTGGTGATGGCCGAGGCCACGCGGGCCAACACACCTTTGCCGTTGCTCACGGTGACCACCGCAGCGACTTCAAATGCGCGTGTGGGTTCTTCGGCCCATTCCACCGCAATGAAGCGCTCGGTGTCTTTTTGCTTCAAGCGTTGGCCAACGCCGCACTGGTCGGTGTGCACAACCAAACCTTCGCCACGACCTAGATAGCCGATGATGGCGTCACCCGGTACTGGACGGCAGCAAGTGGCATATTGCACTGAAGCGTTTTCGCTGCCATCCACCATCACGCTGCCCTGTGACACAGTCTCGTGGGCGGTAAAGCGCTCTCGGCTCAGCAGCAAAGCGTCGGGTTTAAGGCCGGTGTCTGATAGCAATGTCGCCAAGCGCTTGGCCACGATGCTGGCCACGCGTTTGCCCAGGCCAATGTCAGTGAGTAACTCGGCTTTGGTTTTACTACCGGTGAAGTGCAGTAGTTTTTCCCAAATGGGGGCATATTTCTCGTCTTGTGCAGGCAAGTCTTCAATGCCTTCAGCGCGCAGCGCTTGAGCCAACAGTTTTTTTCCGAGGCCTTGCGACTCAGAATGCGCCATGGTCTTGAGGTAATGGCGAATTTTTGAGCGGGCCCGTCCCGTGCGCACAAAGCCCAACCATGCAGGGTTGGGGGATGCAACGGCCGAGGTGACCACTTCGACGATATCGCCGTTGCGCAGTTCGGTGCGCAGCGGCACTTGCTCGCCATTGACTTTGGCCGCCATGGTGCGGTCGCCCACATCACTGTGCACCGCATAGGCAAAGTCGACGATGGTCGCGCCGCGTGGCATGGCCATGATCTTGCTCTTGGGCGTGAACACGTACACCGCATCTGGGAACAAGTCGACTTTGACATGGTCCCAAAACTCTGTGGCATCGCGTGTTTCGTCTTGGATGTCCAGCAGCGATTGCAGCCACTTGTTGCCCAAGTTGGCATTGGACTCGTTGCTGGAACCTTTGTCTTTGTAAAGCCAATGTGCAGCCACGCCTGTTTCGGCCACCAAGTGCATCGCTTCGGTGCGCATTTGAAACTCCACGTTCAAGCCCGATGGACCCACGATGGTGGTGTGCAGTGACTGATAACCGTTGAGCTTGGCAATGGCAATGTGGTCTTTGAACTTGCCCGGCACCGGCTTGTACATCTGATGCAGCACGCCGAGGGCGGTGTAGCAGTCGATCACTTCAGGCAGGATCAGGCGAAAACCGTAGATGTCGGTCACCTGCGCAAAGCTAAGGTGCTTGCCGTCCATCTTTTTGTAAATCGAGTACAGCGTTTTTTCCCGACCGGAGATGCGCACTTTGAGGCCTGCTTTGGCAAAAGAGGCTTCGACTTCTTGCTCCACCTTTTGCATCAAATCGCGGCGACGGTGACGGGCTTTTTGAATCGCCTTGCTGAGCACCTGATGGCGCCATGGCCACAGATGTTGAAACGCCAGCTCTTGCAGTTCGCGGTAGGTTTGGTTCAGCCCCAAGCGGTGGGCGATAGGGGCATAAATTTCAAGCGTTTCGTTGGAGATGCGGCCCCATTTGGCTCGCGGCATATCGCCCATGGTGCGCATGTTGTGGCTGCGGTCAGCCAGTTTGATGAGGATGACGCGCACATCGCGCGCCATGGCCAACAGCATCTTGCGGAATGACTCGGCTTGGTTCTCTTCCCGGGTGTTGAACTCCAGCTTGTCCAGCTTGGTCAGTCCATCGACCAAATCTGCCACTTGAATGCCAAAGCGCTCGATTAAATCAGTCTTGGTGATGCCACAGTCTTCCATCGCGTCGTGTAACAGAGCGGCCGATAGGGCTTGCGCGTCTAGTTTCCATTCTGCGCATTGCGCGGCCACGGCGATGGGGTGCGTGATGTAGGGCTCGCCGCTGTTGCGTAGCTGACCCAAATGGGCTTCATCCGCATAGCGGTAAGCACGGCGCACCATGTCCAAGCCCTCGGGATTGAGGTAGCCTAGTTTTTCCGTCAACGCAGCAAAGCTGGCCGCAGCCGCATTGGCTGCAGCCGCACTTCCCGAGAGGGAAGCGGGGGGCTTCAACGTGGATTGGGTAACGCTCATACTGTTTACTTTACTCCCAATAAAAAAGCACCGACGCTGCGGTGCTTTTTAGCTGGGGAAGACCCCGATTTAGCCGGGTACTTTTTTCAGCATCTCGATGCCAATTTGACCGGCTGCAATTTCGCGCAAAGCGGTCACGCCTGGCTTGTTTTTGCTTTCAACCTTAGGTGTGTGACCTTGGCTGAGCATGCGAGCGCGGTAAGTGGCGCACAGCACCAATTGAAAGCGGTTAGGGATCTGTTCGAGACAGTCTTCAACGGTAATGCGGGCCATGTGGGTACTCCAGAATTCAGGTGATGTTCAGGGCTTGAAAGATATCAGCCCGAGCCCGGCGCTGAGCCAGGTATTTGAGGCGCTGTGCATGCACGATCGCTTTCAGGTCGAACAAGGCCGTCTCAAACATTTCATTGATTATAACGTAGTCAAATTCTTTGGCCTGTGCCATCTCGTCTGCGGCGTTTTGCAGGCGCAGCTCAATGATGTCAGGTGCATCTTCGCCACGGTTGTGCAGGCGCGACTTCAGCTCTTCCCAGCTGGGTGGCAATATGAAAATGAGCACCGCATTGTCAAACAGCTTTTTGACTTGAATGGCGCCTTGGAAGTCGATTTCCAAAATCACGTCTGCCCCTTGGGCAATGCGGTCTTCAATGGCTTTGCGCGAGGTGCCGTAGCGTTGGCCGTGCACATTGGCCCATTCCAAGAACGCGTTGGCGGCGACCATTTGATCGAACTCAGGCAGCGACACAAAGAAGTATTCGCGGCCATGCTTTTCTTGACCGCGCGGTTGGCGCGTGGTGTGCGACACAGAAGGTCGCACTTTGGCGTCTAGCTCCATCAAGGCTTTAACGAGGCTCGATTTGCCAGCCCCGCTGGGGGCCGCGACCACAAAGAGGTTGCCGGGGAAGTTGTCCATTATTCGATGTTCTGTACTTGTTCGCGGAGTTGTTCGATGAGCACTTTCATGTCCACCGAAATACGGGTCATTTCCATGGTGGCTGACTTGGAGCCCAAAGTGTTGGCCTCGCGGTGCAGCTCTTGAATCAGGAAGTCCAAACGTTTGCCCACACCTTCGGCCTTGCCGCCCTTGGCCAGCAAGTCGTCCATCTCGTCAAAGTGTGACACCAAGCGGGTTAGCTCTTCGGCCACATCAATGCGAATGGCAAACGAGGTGGCTTCGGTCAACGCGCGGTCTTGCGCGGCTTCGGGCAGGGCTGTGCCCTCGGTCAAGGCCATGGCTTCGCGCCAACGCTCTAAAAACCGCAAACGCTGTTGCTCCACGAGTTGCGGTACCAGTGGGGCAGCTTGTGTTGCCAACACACGCAGTTGTGCAATGCGCTCGCGCAGGGTTTGGCCAAGCCGTGCGCCTTCGCGCTCGCGGGCATCGCTCAGTTGTGTCAGAGTGGTTTGGGCCAGCTTCAACACGGCAGGACCAATGTCGGCGGGCGCGGCTGATTGGGCAGTGGCCAAGCGCAGCACATCGGCCACAGACAGGCCATTAGCCTTGGGCAAGTGAGCATGTACCAACTCTTCCAGGCCCAGCAGACGTTGCAGCAGGGCAGGGGTGGGCTCGGCAAAGCTGGTGTCAGCCGTGCTTTCAATGTTGGCGCGCACCTCGACTTTGCCGCGCTTGAGGTGCTTGGTGACGAGTTCACGCATGGCCGCCTCGTGCTGGCGCAGCTCTTCGGGCATCTTGAACGTCAGGTCAAGAAAACGGCTGTTGACCGAGCGAATCTCCAGCCCCAAGCGCAGGGCTGGGCTGTTGGCGGTGTCAGAAGTCAGCTCGGTTTGTGCACTGGCATAACCGGTCATGCTGTAAATAGGCATGGTGTGGCGTTTCGTATCAAAGACTGAATTATCTCAGGCTCGCAGCCGCACTTTTGGGCTCGGGCAGGGGCAATGCGGATTGGTCGACAATTGACGGTTAACCGAACCTTATATCAACATAAATAAACGCTTGATTCAAAGCCTTCAACAATGACCACTACCTTGCCCGCATCTCGCCACACCCGTGCTGCTGACCAACTGCGCCCCGTGCGCATCACCCGCCACTACACCATGCACGCCGAAGGCTCGGTGCTGATTGAGTTTGGGCACACCAAGGTGCTCTGCACCGCGTCGGTAGAAGAAAAAGTGCCGGGTCATAAAAAAGGCTCGGGCGAAGGCTGGGTCACCGCTGAATACGGCATGCTGCCTCGCGCCACCCACACCCGCAGCGACCGCGAAGCCGCACGCGGCAAGCAATCGGGCCGTACGCAAGAAATTCAGCGCCTCATTGGCCGCTCGATGCGCGCGGTGTTTGACCTCAAAAAACTCGGCGAACGCACCATTCACCTCGACTGCGACGTGTTGCAAGCCGACGGCGGCACACGCACCGCCAGCATCACTGGCGCGTTTGTGGCTGCACAAGATGCGGTCAACAAACTCATTGCCGCAGGCAAGCTGACTGAGAGCCCCATCACCCAAGGCGTGGCCGCGATTTCGGTGGGCATGTTGGGCGATTTGCCCTTGCTCGATTTGGAATACACCGAAGACTCGGCCTGCGACACCGACATGAACGTGGTCATGACCAGCGCAGGCCACTATGTGGAAGTGCAGGGCACAGCCGAAGGCCTGCCTTTCACCCGCGATCAAATGAACGCCTTGCTGGCCTTGGCCGAAAAAGGCGTGAGCGAACTCATCGCCATGCAGCAAGAGGCATTGCAATCTTGAAACGAATCGTTCTGGCCTCCAACAACCAAGGCAAGCTCGCCGAGTTGCAAGCCATGTTTGCGCCGCTGGGCGTCGAGCTGGTGCGCCAAGGCGATTTGCACATTGGCGAAGCCGAAGAGCCATTTCACAGCTTTGTTGAAAACGCCTTGGCCAAAGCCCGCCACGCCGCGCGTGAAAGCGGCTTGCCCGCTGTGGCCGACGATGCGGGCTTGTGTGTAGACGCCTTTGGCGGCCTGCCCGGCGTGCAAACCGCCTTCTACGCCACCCAGTTTGGCTACGAGAAAAGCGACGACAACAATGTGCGCGCCTTGCTCGAACAAATGGCCAACATCGACAACCGACGCGCCGCCTTGGTTAGCACCCTCGTGGCCGTGCGCCACCCGGATGACCCCGAGCCACTCATTGCCGTGGGCCGTGCGGTGGGTGAAATTACCCGTGCGCCTGTGGGTAGCAACGGCTTTGGCTTTGATCCCATCATGTTCATCCCGCGCTTTGGCAAAACCTTTGCCGAGCTACCCATCGAGGTGAAAAACGCCAACAGCCACCGTGGCCAAGCGGCACAGCAAATGCTCGCGCTCATGCGCGAGCGATGGTTCGCTTGAAACACTGTCAATGACCCAAGACATCCAACACCTCATGCGCCCCGGCACGCTGTCTTTGAACAGCTTGCCGCCGCTCTCGCTGTACGTGCATTTGCCGTGGTGCTTGAAGAAGTGCCCGTATTGCGACTTCAACTCGCACGAACTCAACAGCAGCGTGGGCGGCGAGCTGCCCGAGCAGCGTTACCTCGATGCCTTGTGCGCCGATCTCGAACACAGCCTGCCCCTCATCTGGGGCCGCAGTGTGCACAGCATCTTCATTGGAGGCGGTACGCCCAGCTTGTTTTCGCCTGCTGCGATTGAGCGGCTGATTAGCGACATGCGTGCGCGTTTGCGCCTAGAGGCCGATTGCGAAATCACGCTAGAGGCCAACCCCGGCACGTTTGAAAAAGACCGCTTCCGCGCCTTCCGCGCCGCAGGCGTCACCCGTTTGTCGGTGGGCGTGCAAAGCTTCAACGACCAACACTTGCAAGCCTTGGGGCGCGTGCACAACCGCGCCCAAGCCATTGCAGCGGTAGAGGAGGCGCGTGAAGCTTTTGACACCTTCAACCTCGACCTGATGTACGCCTTGCCAGGCCAAACGCTGGCGCAGTTGGACGAAGACCTTGACATGGCTTTGTCTCTGCAGCCCCCGCACTTGTCGGTGTACCACCTCACCATCGAGCCCAACACCGTGTTTGCCAAATTCCCACCCCAAGTGCCGGAAGACGACGACGCCTACGCCATGCTCGACCGCATCACCGAGCGCACCGCCACCGTGGGCCTGCACCGCTATGAAGTTTCGGCCTACGCCAAAGACAACCACCGTTGCTGGCACAACCTCAACTACTGGCAGTTTGGCGACTATCTGGGCATTGGTGCTGGCGCACACAGCAAACTCAGCTTTGCCCATCGCGTGCTGCGCCAAGTGCGCAACCGCGACCCGCGCCTGTTCATGGACCACGCGCTAGACACCAGCCGCGCCGACCGCGCCGTGGCCCAAAGCACCGAGGTGGCCCGCGCCGAGCTGCCGTTTGAGTTCATGCTCAACGCCCTGCGTCTGCGCCACGGCTTTTCGTTGGCCGACTTCACCGATCGCACCGGCCTGCCCGTGACCGCCATTCAGGCCGCACTGACCGAGGCCGAAGCCAAAGGCCTCATCACGCGCGACTTTCAGCGCGTGGTGCCCACCGAGCGTGGCTTTGATTTTTTGAGCGATTTGCAATCTTTGTTTTTGTCTGAGGCCTGAACGTCAAAAACAGGCCAAAGAGCCATTACAATGGCGCCTGAAATTCAACAAGGAAGCGTGGCAGAGTGGTTGAATGCACCGGTCTTGAAAACCGGCGAAGGTGTGAGCCTTCCGTGAGTTCGAATCTCACCGCTTCCGCCATTGTGTAACCCCAAGTAATTAATTTACTTGGGGTTTTTTAATTGCGAGTCTAAAACCACGAGGATCGGGTGTCTAACTTTCAAGGCTAATGAAGTCTGGGTTGGTCCGATTAATTCGCCTTTGCGCCCGTGATACGAATGACTTCGGTGAGGCGCACAGTGTCCCGGCGCATGCGGGCTTCAAACTGCGCCGCACTGCCACCGAGCACTGTTCCCCCGGCGGCTTTGACAATCTCTATATAGCTGGGGTCAGCCAAAATTTTTCCAATTTCGGCATTTAAACGTGCGACCACTTCTGGTGGTGTTTTGCTGGGCACCATGATGCCGAACCAACCCGAGAGTTCATAGTCAGGCATGTTCAAGGCCTCTGCAACCGTTGGAACATCAGGCAACATGGGACTGCGTTTGGAACTGGTGACAGCGAGTGCCTTGAGTCGGCCAGCTTTCACAAACGGCAATCCAACAGGCAGGTTGATAAAACCCACTTGCAACACGCCAGCTAAGTGATCGTTGGTAGCTTGAGCATTGCCTTGGTAGGGTACGTGTGTGAACTTGGCACCGCTTTTGACACTCAGCAACTCGGCAGACAAATGGCCCGAACTGCCCGCACCAGGGGAACCATAGTTGAAGCGATCGGGTTCTTTTTTGGCCAGGTCCACCAATTCGCGCAAGGTGTTGATGGGCAAGTTTGCAGGCACCGTGATGACGTTGGGTACTTCTGCCACTTCAATGACAGGCGTCAAGTCACGTACGGTGTCGTAAGGCAACTTTGGATATAGAGCTTGATTGGTCACCAGTGGCAAGCCATTGATCAACATGGTGTGACCATCTGGTGCTGATTTCGCGACAAAATCATTGCCAATGTTTGTGCCAGCGCCCGGTTTTTGTTCAACCACAACAGGTTGCCCCAATGCTGGCGCCAAACGCTGCGCCATGGCACGCGCAAATACATCTGAACTACCCGTCAAAGCAGGGACAACGATGACAACTTTTTTGCTGGGAAATGCTTCTGCGTTGGCATTTTGTAGCCCACCTAGGAGCGAGGCCAAAACGAAGCAGATGAATGGGTGTCGCAACATAGTCGGGGTACTCCGTCAAAAGGTGAATGTCACAAATCAATCAGTGATGCTCTAACAAAGAGCCAAAACCGGACTTTTTGTCGTTGATACCCAAGGCACGCAGTGCATGCCAATAAGTGGCAGTATTGATGGCAATAACTGGTTTTCCTAAAAATAACTCAGCGGCAGCAGCCAATCGGATCATCGACAAGTTGGTACCTACTTGGACGATGGCATCCACATCATCGCCATCTAGTTGGCGAATGGCTTGGCGGCACATGTCGTCGGTGGTGTGGGCGATGAGGACGGGGCTAGGTCGATGCAAGCAGACATCGCGAACCACGGTGAAGCCGCAGTCCTGATAGAAGCGCCGCACTTGGTCATTGGCCACTTCGAAATAAGGCGATAAAAAAGCAATGCGCTTGGCCTTGTAGACATTCAATGCCGCTTCGGTGGCGAAAGATCCGCAAGACACGCCAACTTGTGCACGCTCTGTCATGTTTTTGAGGTACTGAGAAGCGCCTTCACGACCATTCCAAAAGGTAGCGGCCGACATACCCATCACCATGTAGTCCATGTCGCATGTGCGCAGCACATCCACAGCATCAAGCGTGCTTGCGTTGATGCTTTCGACTAGGCGCAAAAAACTTTCGTTGTCATTGACGGGGTTATTTGGGATCACGATGCGGCTGTAGTGGTTGGTTACCCCTACCGGACGCAGGTCGTCAAAGTCGGGTTGAACAATCGTGTTGGTGGATGGACCCAAGGTGCCTAGTTTTTTGCGATAGCCTAGATGGTCTGTCATTTGAATTACCTTCTATCAAGTTGGTCTATGAAACTGTCGCGTGTCATTACATCGGCATACTTTTGTTGCATATCAAACAAATTGGCTTCGTGCGGTTCGAGAGCACGGTCACCCACGCAGTCGCTAATGACCAAAGTTTTGAAGTTGTGCTGCATGGCATCCACGACCGTGGCTCTTACGCAACCGCTGGTGGTGCAACCCACTATTACCGCCGTGTCGACCCCGCGCAACCGTAACCAGTCTGCCAATCCAGTTTGGAAAAATGCAGAGGCCGATTGCTTGCGGATCACCCACTCAGCCGCTTGAGGTTTGAGTATGTCAACGATCTGCGAAGCTTGGGCATGTTCGGTGAGTTTTTGCAAGGGTTTGACCCGAAGTGCAAACACATTGTGGTTGGAGCCATCTTCCTCAAACACCACGCGCGTATGTGCGATGGGGAGTTGGCTTTGACGAAACCAAGTCAGCAGCCCCTGAGTGTGCTCCGCCGCTTGTTCGATATGGGGGCCACCGAGTTGGTCAAAGTCTACGAATCCGTTGACAAAATCGACCAACACTAATCCGCAGCGCAGCCCTACGCCAGAGGTTCCGCCAAGGCCTTGGTGTTGATAAATATGGTGTTTGTCCATCTGGTAGTCAATCTTTTTGGGCGTGCGCTTGATCAAAGCGAGAGACCCAATCAAAACCCATCAGTTGTGAGAATTTTTGGAATTCATACAAAGGCACAGAAGTGCGGGTGCTTGAGCCGTCGGCTTTGAGTGTGTTGTAGACCCCTTCAAATGCCGCCCCCGCAGCCAAGAAAGCCGTCGCGGGAAAAATAGCCAACCCGTAGCCCAAAGACTTTAGCTCCGCATGAGTAAGGACTGGCGTGCGTCCTCCTTCGACCATGTTGGCGACCAAAGGCAGATCAAAAGTCCTTGTGATGGTGGCCATTTCTTCGACAGACTCGGGGCTTTCGACAAACAACAAATCTGCGCCTGCGCGTGCATACATTTCCGCGCGGCGCAAGGCCTCGTCTAGGCCGAGCGTGGTCCGCGCGTCCGTGCGAGCAATGATCAAGAAGTTCGGGTCATTTCTAGTCTCGGCAGCTACTCGGATTTTGTCTGCCATTTGCTCTGCTGGGATGACACGGCGTCCCAGCATGTGGCCACATTTTTTAGGAAACTCTTGATCCTCAATTTGGATGGCACATGCACCTGCAGCCTCGTAGCCACGCACGGTGTGCATCACATTGAGCAAGCCTCCAAAGCCAGTGTCCGCATCACAGATCATCGGCGTGGTGGTGATGGTCGAAAACTGCTGGACGCGGTTCACCATGTCGGCATAACTTGCCAAACCTGCATCTGGTAAACCAAGATAGGAGGCCACTGTGCCGTAGCCTGTCATGTACAGGGCATCAAACCCCATGCGGTCTGCGATAGTGGCCGACACCATTTCAAATACGCCCGGCGCGATGACTAGTTCACCTTTTTTGATGCGACTGCGTAGAAGTGCACGGCGTTGTTCACCGCTGGGTGGTTTTTTACCGAACTGCGTCATAAGATGGCCTCTGCTCGACGCAATGCATCAATCATGGATGTTTTTCTCAAATAGGTGCGCGATGAGATGGGGTCGCCGGCAATGGCCCGCAGTTCATCCTGGGTCTTCTTGCGCAACTGTGGATCGCGCTCTTCGATTTCTTTTTTATTGCGCGCAGTGTTGGCATTGATGTACTCAATGGCTATGGCGCGACGTTGGCGCTCGTACCTGTCCAGCAACTCTGGACGCTCGCCGCGTTGCAAGACAGCCAGCAGTTTGTCGCAAAGATTGAATGCATCATGAACGCCACCGTTCATGCCCATGCCACCCAACGGGTTGTTGATGTGCGCGGCATCCCCAGCTAAAAAGACGCGATGTTGACGGAAAGTTGCTGCGACACGCTGGTGTACTTTGTACAGCGTGCGGTGCGCGGTTTCGTAGTGTTTTGGCTGAGGTAGCAGGTCTTGCAAACGCTTTTGTACGGATGCATCTCCCATGACTTCCTCATCACTTTCGTCCAACTTGGTGGGAAAGAGTACGCGCCATAAAGTGGGTACCCGGAGTAAGACGCACCACTCGTGGGGGTCGGAGCAATAGTTGACGTAAGACAGATGAGGCAGGTGGTCTGCATATTCAAAGGCCGTGGAAATTACCAAGAAGCGTTCTGGGTAGGTGTAGCCTTCGAATTCAATACCCATACTTTTGCGAACTGCGCTGGATGCGCCGTCAGCGCCAATCAAATAGTCGGTTTGCAGTTGATGCGTTTCGCCATTCGTTTTGAGAGAAACTGAGACTACATCATCGGTTTGCGACACAAGCTCCACCTGAGTTCCGAACAACATTTGAACATGCGGCATTTGTGCAAGCTTAGCCTTGATCAGATGAGTCAATTTCCATTGCTCACATTGCAAACGGAACGGAAAGTTGGTGTCATCTTTGAGGGTATGCATGTCGAACTCTGCAATGAGTCCGTCTTTTCTGTCGCGCTGTTGTGTGTAGCGAGCCACCAAACCTTGTGGAATCAAATCATCGGTTAGTCCATAACTCGACAGCATGTCGAGCGTCGGGGGATGGAACGTCGAAGCCCTCAAATCAATATTGAGGTCGTTAGCCCCCTCCACAACCGTGACACGAATTCCAGCGGTGCCTAGGACTAATGCGCTGACCAACCCAACCGGCCCAGCGCCGGCTACCAAGACATGTGGCGTTTTCATTGATAACCTTTAAAATGTACACAAAGTAAAA